>JAVERU010000186.1:0-4114 GCA_034006965.1 Tenuifilaceae bacterium | reverse complement strand
CCCTCTTTTAGGCTTATGGAGTTTACAATACTCTTGCCCTGAACGCATTTTAGCCCTGCCTCAATTATGCTAAATCGCGATGAGTCGATCATGAACGGCACTCGGCAAATATTGGGTTCGGAGGCAAGGTAGTTCAAAAAGGTTACCATTGCCTGTTCGCCATCAATAATGGCATCGTCCATACAAATATCTATAATCTGTGCGCCGCCATCTACCTGATGACGAGCCACGGCAATGGCTTCCTCGTATTTATTTTCGGCTATTAGCCGTGCAAATTTTCGAGAGCCTGCCACGTTGGTGCGCTCGCCAATATTTACAAAGTTGGTGTCGGGACGAATTTCGAGTAGCTCCAGCCCGCTAAGCCTGGTGTACTTAGGTAGTTGGGGTGCTGTTCGGGGTTCGTAGCCCTCTACTACCTTGGCTATGTGCTTAATGTGCTCGGGCGATGTGCCACAGCAACCCCCCACAATATTCAGCAGACCTTTGGTCAGCATTCGCTCAATTAGGTTGGCCATTTCGCGAGCCGATTGGTCGTACTCGCCCAGCTCGTTGGGTAGCCCAGCGTTGGGGTGAGCGCTTACCAAGAACTCGGTGTTGGCAGCCAGCTCTTCAATGTATGGTATTAGCTGTTCTGCGCCCATAGCGCAGTTAAGCCCAATGCTAAAGAGCGGGTAGTGACTAACCGACTCGATAAAGGCCCGCAGCGTTTGACCCGTTAGGGTACGCCCGCTGGCATCGGTAATAGTTCCCGATACCATTACGGGAATATCAATATTTTTTAGGCTAATCGCTTGCTCAATGGCAAAAAGCGCCGCTTTGGCGTTAAGCGTATCGAAAATGGTTTCAACCAGCAGAATATCAACACCGCCCTCTATTAGCCCAAGTGCCTGCTCCTTGTACGCATTGGCAAGGGTGTCGAATGTTGCTGCCCGGTAGGCTGGGTTGTTCACATCGGGCGATATGGATGCCGTGCGATTTGTTGGCCCTATTGAGCCGGTAACTAGTCGTGGCTTATCGGGGTTTGCTGCTGTAAACTCATCGGCAGCTTTACGGGCAATCTGAGCCGCTACTCTATTAATCTCAAAAACCAGATGCTCAGTTCCGTAGTCGCTTTGCGCTATTGACGTAGCATTAAAGGTGTTGGTTTCAATAATATCGGCACCCGCCTCAAGGTACGCTCGGTGAATTTTTTCTACCACATCGGGGCGGGTAAGCGATAGTATATCGTTGTTGCCCTTAAGGTTTTTGGGATGACTGGCAAATCGCTCACCCCGAAAATCGCCCTCCGACAGGTTATATCGTTGCAGCTGAGTTCCCATTGCCCCATCTAGGATTAGGATGCGTTGGGAGGCTATTTTGATTATTGCTTTTTCTCTTGACATATCAGCTTGATTTTAGAATGAGGATTAACGAATGATGATTTAAGAAGTGGATATGGTGGGTACATGGCTTCCAAAATCAAAAAACGTAATTCCTTGTTCACCATTCTCTATACCTTTTCTGGTATTTCAACAAGCGCCACAAATACATCCAGCTTCGATATCAGCTTCTGCACCTTATGCAGGTTTTTTAGGTTGATAGTGCCAATAACGTAGTTGTACACTTTGCTTGTGTACTTCTCGTCGATGCTCTCAAAATCGAAATGCTCAAAATCTATCACGTTTTTATACCTCAGGTAGATCTTTATTTGCACATCGTTGGTGAATTGGGGTGTGTCGAAGTATTTACGTTTTTTGTACTCGTACTTGTAGCCGTGCATACGGGCTGTAATATCTGATAGAACAGCACTTCCGGTTGGGAAACCTCCGGCACCCTTGCCAAACATAAACTGCTTTTCGTAGAATTCGCCCTGTATCACCACGCCGTTGTATTCATCCTCTACATTAAAGATGTAATCGTCGGCTGCAACCAGTTTGGGCATTACCAGTAGGCTAAACGAGTTGCCGTTTATTTTGGTAGCCTGAGCAATAAGCTTGATTTTTAGCTCTTTTTCCTTAGCAAACCGAATGTCGAAGCTATTTAGCTTATCAATACCCAAAACAAAAACTTCGGATGGGCTAACTATAGTGCCAAAACCGTGGGTAGCAAGAATTACCAGCTTGTTAAGCGAGTCCTGTCCGCTCACATCGAGAGTAGGGTCGGCCTCGGCAAAACCCAGCTCCTGTGCTTTGCGCAGTGCCTGCTGGTAGGTGCTGTTCTCGTTAAATATTTTTGAGAGGATGTAGTTTGATGAGCCGTTAAGAATACCTGTAATGCTTAGTAGGAGGTCGTTGTCGTAGTACTCCTCCAAATTTCGGATTACGGGAATACTGCCACAGGCCGACGCATCGTAGAGCAAAGCAACGCCATTCTCGTGTTGAATATTGATAAGTTCTTCGAGGTGTGTTGCAAGCATCTTCTTATTGCCCGACACCACGCTTTTACCCGATAGCAAAGCCGATTTTACAATTTTGTACGCCTCATCAGCGTCGCTAATTAGCTCAACCACAAGGTTAATCTCAGGGTCACCTAGGATTGTGTTATAATCGGTGCAGAAGGCTTCTTTGGCTATTGAGCGCTCTTTCTGAGGTTCCTTGATGCAAATAGATTTTATCACGGCTTTAGTAGCCGGACTCTTCTGTAGCACGTTGTACAGGCCTTCGCCCACCACGCCAAATCCGAAAAGTCCTATGGTTTGTTTTGTACTTGTTGTCATACTATATTTTTTTCAACACAGAGGCACGGAGGCACAGAGTTTTTGTATTTAAATGTGTGCTAGTGCTATCTGTATTTTAGTTCGTATTAATTGTTAATTTGTTTAACTCCAATGCCTAAGAGTTCTGACTCAATTTGGTCGATGAGAGTAGTATATTCCTCTGTGTCTCTGTGTCTCAGTGTTTCCGTGTTTACAATAAATACTCCCGAATTATTTCACTCAGCTGCTCGCTCTCAATAAGAAAGCCATCGTGCCCAAAGTCGGAGTCAATCTCGGCGTAAATCGCATTGGGAATGTATTCTGCCAACCTTTTCTGCTCAATGGGAGGGAAAAGGATATCGGTTGATATGCCTACGCAAAGCGTTTTGGCAGTAACCTTTGTAAAAGCCTCCTCGAAACTACCTCGGCCACGAGCCACGTTATGTGTATCCTGACTTCGTGTTATGGAGTGGTAACAATGCGCGTTGAATCTATCGACCAACTTTTTCCCCTGATACCTTTGGTAGCTCGATGCCCTGAAGTTTTCAACCTGCTCGTTATCCTTTTCGCTTTGGGTAAGGTTGTAAGCCTCGTATCCACGGTAGGAGAGAAGTCCTAATCCGCGTGCAGCGGCTAGTCCAGCCTTACCGCCGTTGGGGTCACCGTTGAAAAAGGTAGAATCGGCCTCGATGGACATACGTTCGGTTTCGTTAATGGCATTAGCCCACGCCGTTTGCATGTAGCTGGTGGCCACCAGCATCATATGCTCAAACCTTTCGGGATGCATAATGGCCCACTCCATGCTTTGGAATCCACCAATGGAGCCACCAGCAACAAGATAGATCTTATCAATGCCCAGATGCTCTCGGAGCAGCTCATGCGCCCTTGCCCAATCGCGTACGGTTACCAACGGAAAATCGTTTAACCACGGCCTGCCAGTTGCAGGATTTACGCTAAGCGCACCCGTTGTACCATAGCAGCTACCAAGTATATTGGCGCACACAAGTGTATACTTATCGGGGTCGAATAGTTTACCTTTTCCTACCAATCCAGGCCACCAGTCCTCGGCATCGGAGTTGGCGGTTAGGGCGTGGCAAATCCATATCACAGGTTTTGCACTGTTAATCGTTGCTTCGGATATATGGTAGGCAATTTCTATGTCGTTGAGGGTTTCACCCGATTCTAGGGCGAATGTTCCTTTGTGGGTGTAGGTTTTCTTAATCATATGAGTTGTTCTTAATTAACACAGAGCCGCAGAGGCACAGAGTTTTCTTTAGTTAGTCTCTACAAATTCAATTGCTGGCGTTTAGTTGGATTTAATATCCATAGTTTAAAATATTTCTCTGTGCCTCAGTGTCCCCGCCTGCCAGCGGGCAGGTCTGTGTTCTCTGTTTTTTATTACTATATCCTCCCAAAAGCACTTTCAAAATCTGCAATAAC
>JAVERU010000185.1:0-4170 GCA_034006965.1 Tenuifilaceae bacterium | reverse complement strand
AAGCAGAAAACATTAACTCTAAAATACAACGCTTTATCAATGTAAATTACGGAGCCAGGGATGAAAACTTTTTCTTCTTCAGATTGAAGAAATACTATGCATAGCACCTCAAAAAAAGAATTAGCCGTGTTGTTGAGGATATGATGGACAGGGTAATGAACAGAGTCCTCATTACCGACCCGTTTATTAAAGAAAACCATCGTTCAAGTAAGCCATTATATGCTGCTTTAGTTCCAGACGAGATTTTTAAAGGTTCCCATTTTGAAAGACGCTTTGTAACTCCTTTTGGTGGTGTTTGGGAAAAACTTGCACAAGTTGTAGCAATAGAGGCTCATGGAAATTGTCAAATGGGGAAAGTAATTGAAGGAACAATAGGAAAAGAAAGTTTAAGAAGAATTCAAGAGGTTTTAAACAAGCTGGAACATAGTAAAGGTGCAGAAAAAGTAAAACCTGATTGGGAGACTGAGTTAAAGTACATAAAAGCAGGAGGTGGGCAACTCATCCCTTCCAGTGTTGTTTGTGATATTTTTATTCATAACCAAGAAAATGGTAGTCGATACGCTTTTGAGTTAAAAGGTCCTCTGCCAAATAGCGACCAAACAAAAGTAAGCAAAGAGAAGCTTTTTAAACTTTTGGCAATGGAGCCAAAGGTAGTAGATTTCGCATATTATGCACTGCCATATAATCCATATGGAAAAAAATCTGACTACAAATGGACTTTTCCTATGCGATGGTTCAATATGCACGAAGATGCATCTGTATTGATTGGCAACGAATTTTGGGATTTAATTGGAGGTAAGGGTACATACAGCAATTTCATCAAAGAAATTAATGTGCTAGGAAAGAACTATAGAGAAAGAGTATATCGTGAATTTCTTGGAATTGAACCACCGAAAGATTTTGAAGAAGGCATCTTAAAATAAATGAACCTAACTAAACATTTAGAAACGCAACAAGAGGAGTTCACCTTTATTGATCTTTTTGCTGGAATAGGTGGTTTTAAAATGGCATTAAGCAATAATGGTGGATATTGCCTTGGTTTTAGCGAAATTAATAATGACGCAATTAAAACCTATTGTGAAAATTTTAATATTAGCGAAGAGTTCAATCTAGGTGATATTACGAAAATTAAAGAGTTGCCTGAGCATGATATTCTTACCGCAGGAGTTCCGTGCCAAAGTTGGTCTATTGCAGGTAAAAATCTGGGATTTGATGATGATAGAGGGCAGTTATGGAACGATACAATTTTTCTATTAAAACAATCGCAACCAAAAGCTTTTATTTTTGAAAATGTAAAAGGGTTAGTTGACCCGAGAAATAAGAAAGCTCTTCAGTATATTTTGGATAGAATCAAACAAGCAGGTTATTTTGCTAACTATTATGTAGTAAATTCTTTTGATTATGGTGTGCCACAGAATCGTGTGAGAATTTATATCATCGGTTTTAAAGAGAAAAAATACTTTGACAAGTTTTTATTACCTCCAAAAGTTAACACAAAAGTTAAACTCTGTGATATTCTGGGAGTTAACCTTAGTAATCTTGCCACATCGGATACATGTGTGCAAAAAGATTTATTTGGCAATATTATCGAAGCCAAAGGAATGAGCCTTTCTAATACGAACGGGTTTAACGACTATTTTTTATTTAATGATTTGAGAAATGGTCATACAACCATTCATTCATGGGATATTATTAATACAACTGAAAAGCAAAAGAAGATTTGTCTATTATTATTGCGAAATAGAAGGAAAAGCGAATATGGTGATTTAGACGGTAATCCATTATCATTAAAACATTTTCAGCAACTTGATTCTTCTATAAAACAGGAAGATATTAATGAATTGATTGATTTAGAAATAATTAAAGCAGAGGAATATGCGTTTGAAATTATGAACACTATAAACGTTGATTTATCCGAGGAAGAAAAACTTCTTTTGTCATATAAAACCGAAAATTTGATTTTTGTTGATAAATTAAAAATTCAACGAGAATTTAAAGTAAAAAAAGTATCCATCTCGAAGACTCTTGATAATCTTAAAAAAAAGGGGATCATTAAAGTTACTGAAATTCGCTATGATTTTAAAAACACAAAAATAAGTACTGGCTTATACGGTGTAAATAGAATATTTTTACCTACATCTGACATTTTTCCTACCCTTGTTGCAAGCGATACAAATGATTTTATTACAGAAGAAGTCATTGCTGCGAAAAACAATAATGAATTTAAAGAAAGTTTTATCAACAATGTTTATAAACCTAAAAAGTTTAGACGCATTACAAGGTCAGAAGCTTGTTTAATACAGGGTTTTCCAAAAGATTTTATACTTCCTGAATCACGGGCAAGGTGGATGAGACTTATAGGGAATAGTGTTTCTGTTCCTGTAATTGATAAATTATGTAAGGCCATTATTAATACTGGAGTATTTAAAAAGATTGATAGAAATGAAAAAACTTGAATTCAACAACCTAGTACATCAAACGCAATGGTTAATTGCCATTGTAGTGCGTATTTGAGATGCACAACTCCTATTAAAGGGACTAACTTGACTGGAAAATGCTTCGATATTAGCAACAAATCATACCGCCAGCCGATGGGTATTATTAAAAAAGTGAAGAGGGGTAAACAATTTATAACGTTTACCCCTCTTTCTTTTTTATGCAGATATATCTACTTGATATTCATTGCTTCCCTAATCTTTCCTTGCAGCTCATCAGCTAGTTCAGGGTTGTCAAGTAGAAGGCTGCGAACCGCTTCACGGCCTTGCCCCAGCTTGGTGTCGCCGTAGCTAAACCATGAGCCGCTTTTTTTGATGATGTTCTGCTCTACGCCAAGGTCGATTATCTCGCCAGTTAGAGAGATTCCCTCGCCGAATATAATGTCGAACTCCGCTTTGCGGAATGGGGGAGCCACCTTGTTCTTCACCACCTTAACGCGCACGCGGTTACCAGTCGATTCGTCCCCATCTTTTAGCTGGGCTATACGCCGAATATCGACCCTAACCGATGAGTAGAACTTAAGTGCGTTACCACCAGTGGTGGTCTCGGGGTTACCAAACATAACGCCAATTTTTTCGCGCAGCTGGTTTATAAAGATACAGCAGGTATTTGTTCGCGAGATGTTAGCTGTAAGCTTTCTAAGTGCCTGCGACATAAGGCGTGCCTGCAGGCCCAGCTTGTTGTCGCCCATCTCGCCCTCAATCTCGGCCTTGGGGGTAAGGGCTGCAACCGAGTCAATCACCACAATGTCGATGGCGCTGGAGCGGATAAGCTGGTCGGCAATCTCCAGAGCCTGCTCGCCGCTATCGGGCTGCGAGATAAGCAGCGTTTCCACATCAACGCCAAGCTTCTCGGCGTAGGAGCGATCGAATGCGTGTTCGGCATCGATAATGGCGGCAATGCCCCCAGCCTTTTGAGCCTCGGCAATGGCGTGAATGGCCAGCGTGGTTTTACCCGACGATTCGGGGCCGTATATCTCAATTACCCGTCCGCGGGGATACCCACCTACACCTAGGGCCTGATCCAGGGTTATTGAGCCGCTTGATATAACGGGTACATCTATTACGGCCTTGTCGCCCATCTTCATGATGGTGCCCTTGCCGTAGTCCTTGTCAATCTTGTCGATGGTGAGCTGTAGTGCCTTCAGCTTCTCCTGGTTAATCTCTTTCTTTTTGGCTTGTTTCGAATCTTTCTGATTTTCCATTCCTCATGCTTATTATTTAACTATTTGACTTGCGTGTTCTTTGGTCTTTACCTTATCAATTATCTCCTCAATAACACCTTGCTCGTCGATAATAAAGGTTGTGCGATGGATGCCATCGAAGGTCCTGCCCATAAATTTTTTGGGCCCCCAAACGCCAAATGCCTTGATGATCTCCTTCTCGGTATCAGCAATTAAGGGGAAGGGCAGATTGTGCTTCTCGATAAACTTTTGATGCGATTTTTGGCTATCGGCGCTAATGCCCACCACGGTGTAACCCTTGCTTAACAGCATTTGGTAATTATCTCGTAGGTCGCAGGCCTGGGCTGTACACCCGGGGGTGCTATCCTTCGGGTAAAAGTACAGCACTACCTTTTTTCCTGCCAAGCTAGCTAGCGCTATCTTATCACCATTTTGGTCTATCCCGCTGAAATTAGGTGCTTTATCGCCCACTTTAAGATGTGTCATGGTGT
>JAVERU010000028.1:0-28002 GCA_034006965.1 Tenuifilaceae bacterium | reverse complement strand
AGCTGCTAAAGAATATTGAGGAGAATAAGGTGTTTGAGAAGGACGAGGAGGTTGTTTGGATGTGCCGCAAGTGCGGATACCATCATAAAGGTAAAAAAGCCCTTAAGAACTGTCCTGCGTGCCAGCACCCCATGGAGTATTTCGAGGTATTGGCCGAGAACTATTAGCAATGAGCTATACGCCAAAAAAACGAGGTTGCCACTGCTGGCAACCTCGTTTTTTTAGTGACCTACTCTTTTTTTACCTTGATGGTACAACCTATGGCTTTGGTTTCGGTAATGCTAGGCTTTTTGCCTTCGAGCAATGCGTCAATGGCATCGGCAAGGTAGGTTTCGGTAACCTGTGAGGCATCGCGGTAGTTATTGTCAATGGCACCTATGTACTCAACAATTAGGTCATTCCCCTTTTTGTTCAACAGATACACATGTGGGGTTCGGGTAGCACCGTAAACGGGATAAATTTTCTGGCCTTTGTCGAATACGTATGCAAAAGGGAAACCCTTCTCGTTGGCTCTCTCAATCATCTTGTCGTAGCTATCCTGGGGTTGAACCTCGGGGTCGTTTGGGTTGATAGCAATAACAGGAAATCCCTTGGGGGCATACTTGTTATGTAGCTCAATCATCCTGTCCTCGTAAGCCACCACGTAGGGGCAGTGGTTGCATGAAAAGATTACGACAAAACCTTTGGCATCAGTATAGTCGGCCATCGATACCATTTTGCCGTCCACGTTTTTAAGGCTAAAATCAATAGCCTTGTCGCCAACTTTATAGCCTTGGCCTAATGCTGTGGTTGCTGCTAGAGCAATCATTGAAATGAATAAAAAAACTTTTCTCATGGCGATATTTGGTTTTGGTTAGTTAACGGTTAAAAATTGAAGGATGTAACAGCATCCTTTAGCTGCTCATAGGTAAATTCCTGCTCAAAAAATTTGCGCTGGTGTTGGTTGTAAATTAGCGTTGCCGGTATTGAACCGCTCCAGCTGGGGTCAACCTGGTTAATCCATCGGTTGGCATCGGGGTCGTCAAGCATCACAATTTTCGATTGTATTTTATTCTTCTCCACAAAGGGGAGCAGCCTATTTTCATAATGATTGGGGAAGTCGAGGTTGATTAGAATGACCTTCAGCTTGCTATCAGCAAATTCGGCTGCAATCTGCTCAAAGTATGGTATCTCCTTAACGCAGGGAGCGCACCATGTTGCCCAAAAATTAACAATGTAAAGCGTATCGGTTTCCTTGTGAAGCAGCGGTTTTACTCCCTCGAAATCAACAATTGGAATTGGGGCTGTGTTAGCAGATTTATCGTTGCTCGCTTTACCCTTTTCATTGCCCTGGTTAGAGCCACACGAAATGGTGAGTATTGCTAACGATAGTACAACTAGAATTATTCGCATATTATTGAGAGTATGTGATTTAACAACTGTTGAATGTAAAAATACAATAATAAAACAAAATGACAAGACATATGTTTAATTCTTAACGGTTTTTATAATAACTTTGATTTTGATTACCGAGATGGTTAATACCACTTTAACATTAAAACTTTTAGCCCTATGACCCTAAGAATTAACGCACTCATTTTTATGATAGTGATTGGAACACAATTACTTGTGGGATGTAAGTCGAAGCCAACGCCACCCGTTGCTACTAAGGTTCCCCATGAGCTGGTGATGCATGGTGACACCCGTATTGATCCTTACTACTGGATGAACCAGCGCGACAGTGATGAGGTTATTCAATATCTAAACCAGGAGAATGCCTATGCTGACGCAGTGATGAAGGGTACTGAAAATCTTCAAGAATCACTATTTCAGGAGATAAAGGGGCGTATTAAGGAGCAGGACGAGTCTGTTCCCTACTTCGAGAATGGATACTTTTACTATACTCGCTTCGACGAGGGCAAGGAGTATCCCATCTACTGTCGTAAGAAGGAGAGCCAGGATGCCCCCGAAGAGATCATGCTCGATGTTAACGAAATGGCCGAAGGATATGCCTATTACTCGGTAGTGGGGGTTAACGTGTCGCCAAACAATAATATTGTCGCTTTTGGGGTTGATACCGTAAGCCGTAGGCAGTATACCATCTACTTCAAAAACCTTGAAACTGGTGAGCTGCTCAACAGCAAAATCCCCAATACTACAGGGGGTATTGCCTGGGCCAACGATAACTCCACAGTTTTTTACACGATAATTGACGAGGCTCTTCGTCCTCATCAAATTTTTAGGCATAGCGTAAGCGACGAGGGTAGCGAAAACGATGCCTTGGTTTACGAAGAGAATGATGAGACATTCCGTGCATTTGTATACAAATCAAAATCTAAAGAGTATATTATGTTTGGCTCGGGTAGCACGCTTAGTACCGAGTTCAGCTACCTAAGCGCAAATAATCCGCTTGGTAAGCCAAAGGTTATTCAATCACGTGAAAAAGGTTTGGAGTACTCTGTAACCCATTACGGGAATAAGTTTTACATCATTACCAATCTTGATGCCAAAAACTTTAGGCTAATGGAAACCCCCGTAACCAGAACCGAGAAGCGATATTGGAAAGAGGTGATTCCGCACCGAGAGGATGTGCTGCTTTCAGGCATTGAGGTTTTTAAAGATTTTTTGGTTATCGATGAGCGCAAGGATGGCCTTAAGCAGCTACGAATTATAAATCAGCAAACCCAAAAGGAACACTATCTTAACTTTGGCGAGGAGGTTTACAGCGCTTGGATATCCATAAACCCTGAGTACGATACTCCATTGCTTCGCTATGCGTACACCTCAATGACAACGCCTTTCTCAACCTACGATTACAACATGGCCACTGGCGAAAAAATACTGCTGAAGCAAACCGAGGTGTTGGGCGACTTCTCTCCAGATAACTACGAAACCAAGCGCCATTGGGTAGAGGCACGCGATGGTAAAAAGATACCAATCTCAGTTGTGTATCGTAAGGGTATTCAACAGGATGGGCAAAACCCAGCGTTGATCTACGGTTACGGCTCCTATGGCGCATCAATGGATCCCTACTTCAGCTCGGCGCGGTTAAGCCTGCTCGACAGGGGTTTTGTTTACGTTATTGCCCATATTAGGGGAGGCGAGGAGCTTGGCCGCGAGTGGTACGAGGATGGCAAGCTGCTCAACAAGATGAATACCTTTACCGATTTTATCGATTGCTCACAATTCCTTGTGGACAGCAAGTATACCAGCCCCGATAAGCTCTTTGCAATGGGCGGCAGCGCTGGTGGTCTGCTGATGGGCGCCGTAGCAAATATGCGCCCCGACCTGTACAAGGGGATAATCGCACAGGTTCCCTTTGTTGATGTGGTGACCACTATGCTCGACACCTCAATTCCACTAACCACCGGCGAGTACGATGAGTGGGGTAATCCGAACGATGAGGAGTACTACCACTACATGAAGTCATACTCCCCGTACGACCAGGTAACAGCGCAACATTACCCGAATATGTTGGTAACCACAGGTTATCACGACTCGCAGGTGCAGTACTTTGAACCGGCCAAGTGGGTTGCCAAGCTGCGCGATACCAAAACCGACGACAATATCCTGCTGTTTAAAATAGATATGGATGCAGGCCATGGCGGAGCATCTGGTCGCTTTAAATCGCTTCGCGATGTGGCATTCGAGTATGCATTTATGCTACACCTGTTGGGTATCAATAGCTAGCTAAATTTTATGGAATTCACCAGCCAAGGCCTTAAAGGCCTTAGGCTGGTTTTTTTGTGTCGTATTTTTGGGTATATGTTTTGCTTTTCCCAATTTTTCATTACATTTAGCAATACTAAAACAATGTTTTCAAGATATGAAGAGAATACTAGTTGTGTCGCAGCGTAATTCGTGTCGATCGCAAATGGCAGAGGGCTGGCTAAGCTACTATGGTAGAGGTGAGGTTGTTGTTGATAGCGCAGGGGTAATGCCCACGGAGCTCGATATGTTTGCAGCAAATGCAATGACCGAGGCCATTATCGATATAAGCAGCTACAAGGCCAAGGGTATTCCGCAGGTTAGCGACAACGAGTATAAGTATGTGCTGGTTTTAGCTTCGGATATAAAGCAGGTTCTACCAGTTTTTAAAGGAAACCCGCGAGTTTATGAATATCCATTTCCCGATGTTGTTGCGCTTGAGCTTAAGGAGGAGGAGGAGAAAAAAAAGGCCTACGCTGAGCTGCGCGACGAGCTGGAAAACTTCTGCTTCGACTTTATCCATCAAAAAATTAAACCTCTAATGTAGGCTGCACAATGGTACTTCAGCTACATATTGAGTTGCCTCCCTTTCCTAGAGGTATACATTTGGTTACCCGCCTTATTGAGCAACAGCTCCCTGCACTCCCTGAGGTAGGGGTTTTGCACCTTTTTATACAGCATACATCTGCAGGCCTCACCATAAACGAGAATGCCGATCCCACAGTTCGAGACGATTTCAACGAATTTTTCAACAGGATGGTGCCAGAGCGACAGCCCTGGTTTAAGCACAACTACGAGGGCGATGATGATATGCCTGCTCATCTTAAAGCCTCGCTCGTTGGATTTAATGTTGCCATACCAATAGCCAAAGCAACTCTAAACCTGGGAACGTGGCAGGGCATTTACCTATGCGAGTTCCGAAATAGGGGAGGCGCTCGCAAAATTGTGGCCAGCATTATTTCGTGATTTTTTTCGCCTTTATCCTATCCGTGGTGTAAAATGGAGCATAAATTTACAGCCACACTTGTATGTTGTAAAACTATGGTTTTAAGGTTTCATTATTGAGCTTAAAACGGAAGATTGGTTGTGATTGTTCAAAATATATCATACTTTTGCTTACAATATTTTTCTTAATATGAGATTTTTTGAAAAAACAATAACTTTCCATTTGGTACAAAAAAATTGGTATGGATAAACTTCTTTTACTAGGCGACGAGGCTATTGCTCAGGGCGCTATCGATGGTGGTCTATCGGGTGTTTATGCTTATCCCGGCACCCCATCAACCGAAATTATGGAGTACGTGCAGGCTTCAAAGCAAGCTGCCGAACTTGGGATTCATCGTCAGTGGTCAGCCAACGAGAAAACGGCTATGGAGTCTGCCATTGGTATGTCCTATGCAGGTAAGCGTGCGCTGGTATGCTTCAAGCATGTGGGGCTAAACGTTGCCGCCGATGCGTTTATTAACGCATCTATCACTGGTGTAAACGGTGGGTTGGTTGTGCTTTGCGCCGACGACCCCTCAATGCACTCATCGCAGAATGAGCAGGACTCAAGGTTTTACGCAAAGTTTGCCATGATTCCAATCCTTGAGCCATCGAACCAGCAGGAGGCTTACGATATGACCTACTCAGCTTTTGAACTATCCGAGAGGCTTAGCGTGCCCGTTATGCTCCGCATAACTACCCGTTTGGCGCACTCAAGGTCGGGGGTTGGCCGCAAAGAGGTAAAGGCTCAAAATGGAATGCGCTTACCCTCCGATCCTAGGCAATTCGTTTTGCTACCGGCCATTGCAAGGGTAAACTACAAGAAGCTGCTTAATACGCAAGCCTTAATGAATACTCTGGCCGAAGAGTCTCTGTTCAACACTTTATCCAAAGGGAATAACGGTAAGCTGGGGATTATTACTGCTGGTATAGCCTACAACTACCTGATGGAGAACGTTGCAGAGGGCGATTACTCGGTGCTTAAAATATCGCAGTATCCAATTCCATCAAAGCAGGTTCGCGAGCTTTATGAGCAGTGCGACGAGCTGCTGATTCTTGAAGAAGGTTACCCCATTATTGAGGAGATGATCAAAGGTTTTCTTAACCTTGGCAAGCCAATCCATGGCCGTTTAGACGGTACTGTTCCTCGCGATGGCGAGCTAAATCCAGCCATTGTAGCTAAGGCTCTTGGGATGGACCTGTACGAAGGCATGCCAATTCCTGAAGTTGTGAAGAAACGTCCACCATCACTTTGCATGGGTTGCGGACACCGCGATTTATACCTTGCGCTTAACGAGGCGGTTGAGGAGTATGGAACAGGACGGGTTTTTGCCGATATTGGATGCTATACCCTTGGCGCGTTGGCACCTTTCAATGCAATCAACTCATGTGTTGACATGGGCGCATCTATTACTATGGCCAAAGGCGCAGCCGATGCTGGTCTTGTCCCTGCCGTTGCTGTTATTGGCGACTCAACCTTTACCCATAGCGGCATGACTGGTTTGCTTGACGCAGTGAATGAGAACTCGCCCATCACCATAATAATCTCCGATAACTCAACCACTGGCATGACAGGTGGTCAACCATCATCGGCATTTGGCCGAATTGTTGAGATTTGTAAGGGTATTGGCGTTGATCCTGAGCATATCCACGTGATGAATCCGCTGAAAAAGTTTCATGAGGAGAATGTTCAGATCATGAAGAAGGAGCTGGCTTACCAAGGCGTATCGGTTCTAATTCCTCAGCGTGAGTGTATCCAAACATTTGCCCGTAGGAAGAAGGCAGAAAAAAAGGCCGCAGGCAAAAACTAATCGGATTACAGAAAAAAAAGCATAAGCATGAAAACAGACATAATACTAGCAGGCGTTGGAGGCCAAGGGATTCTTTCCATTGCGGCGGGCATTGGTTTAGCAGCAGTTAAAACTGGGCTTTACATAAAGCAGGCCGAGGTTCATGGCATGAGCCAGCGTGGAGGCGATGTGCAGTCGCACCTTAGGATATCCGACAAACCCATCTCTTCCGATCTTATTCCACAGGGTAAAGCCCATCTAATCCTTTCGGTTGAACCCATGGAGGGATTGCGTTACCTGCCTTTCCTTAGTAAGGACGGTTGGTTGGTGACCAACATAACCCCATTCAACAATATAGCTGATTATCCCCAGGTGGATGATATCCTGAAGGAGATTAAGAAGATACCAAACCATATTGCTCTCGATGCCGATGCCATTGCAAAGGAGGCTGGTTCATCTCGGTCGTCTAACATTGTAATGCTGGGAGCTGCATCGCCTTTCATCGATATCAAGTTCGAAGCATTAGAGGATGGCATACGCCAGCTATTTGGCCGCAAGGGCGAGGAGGTGGTTGAGGTTAACCTTAAAGCACTTCGTGCTGGGCGTGAGTTCTCTCAAAAAAACAGGTAGTTAAACACCATATAAGCTCATAACGCTACTGCACAGATTACACGGTGATAAAAACCGTTGTAGTCTGTGCTTTTAGCAATGTTGACAACTATCATCATATTGCAGATAGTTGATGAAACCCTTGTGGTATATGGTATTGTTGATATGTTTTAACCATTGTTAATATAATTTAGTTCGTAAACCCTCTGTTTACGTGCTTTATTTAGTAAATTCGCCGCGTAAAGGAGTGTAACAGTATATGAAAGAGGATAGCGAATTTTTCTTCAACCCAGAGGAAGCCATGGAGATTGTGCAGAAGTATGAGGATATGCTTAGGCATAACCGCAGCTTTTTCTTTGATGTTGTAGATTTTGAAAATATTATTGATTACTACATAAGTTCAGACGATTCACAGCGAGCGTCGGAGGCAGTGAATATTGCCTATAACATGCATCCATACTCTTCCGAAATTCAGATGAAGAAGGCGGAGCTTTTAGTTATTGATAAAAAGTATGCTGAGGCTCTTGATATTCTCAAGGTACTTGTAAAAATTGACCCCGAAAACAGTGAGCTCCACTACCTAAAGGGGCAAGCTCATCTGGCGCTTGGTGAAAATAAAAGTGCCCATGAGTCATTCTGGTATGCTACCAACTCCTTTTCAGAAGATAAGGTAGATTTGCTGTATCGTATCGCAGCGCTTTATCAGGATATTGATGAGGACAACTACGCGCTACGCTACCTCCTTTATGCTCACAGTATCAATAGGCGTGCCCTTGGTGTACTATTCGAGTTAGGGTTTTGTTACGAGCGCTTGGGCAATCTCCAGAAGAGTGAAGAGTTTTACAACTTATACCTCGATATTAATCCATTCTCAACTAGTGTTTGGTATAACTTGGGAATACTACACACACGTAAAGGTGAGTTTGCCAAAGCTCTAGAAGCCTACGATTTTGCCCTAGCTGTCGATCCAGCAAATGCATCGGCTTTGCATAACCAGGCAAACACATACGCTACCATCGAGAAATATTCCGAGGCTGCCGAAGCCTTTGCCGAGCTGCTAAAGTATGAGCCAGAAAACCCCAGGATATACGCTTCAATTGGGGAGTGCTTCGAGAAGCTTGGCCAATTCGATAAAGCCTTTGAAATGTACCATAAGAGCCTTGGGTTCGATTCTCAATATGCTGATGCTTACTTTGGGATGGGCGTAGCGTATCTGAAGCAGGAGCAGCTCGGTTTGGCCCTCGAAAATATTAAAAAGGCTATAACCTTTGAACCCGATAACTACGACTACTGGCTGGGCCTTGCCAAGGTGCTTTTTGAAATGGGATCGGACAAGGAGGCGATGGATGCTTATCGCGAAGCAACTACGCTAAATCCCGATGAACCTGATGCGTATATTGGAATAGCGGAGCTATTGCTATTTGAGGAGAAATTTGTTTCGGTTGAAGAGCTATACCATGAGGTGAACGAAAAATTCTCCGACAACGCAGCCCTCAAGGTTTTATATGCAGCGGCACTTTACCTTCAAGGTAAATCAAAGCTGGCCATAACCATCCTTAAAAAGGCAAAGAAACTTAATGTATTTGCAGTTGACGAATTCTTTGCTGTTGTTTCTGTTATTGACGATCCAAAATTTTTACAGCAGCTAAAATCAATTTAGCGTTGATTAGATTAACCTAAAACACCCTGAACAATGATGTTAAAATCAATTCCTAATCTGCCCAGTCGGGAAGATAAACCCCGTACCAAAGGTTTAACCATGGTTATGGATAAGGGCTTAAGCCAGCGCGAACTTGAGGATATGGTTAGCGTGGCCGGCGATTACATCGATTTGGTTAAATTTGGTTTTGGAACCGCATTGGTTACTCCAAATATTCAAAAAAAAATTACCTTCCTGCAGCAGAATGGTATAAAACCTTACCTAGGTGGAACCCTGTTCGAAGCATATATCGCTCGCAATATGTTCGACGATTACCAAAAACTCCTTAATAACCTCGGACTCGAAATGGCAGAGGTTTCCGATGGAACCCTCGAGATGCCTCACGATGCCAAGTGTGAATACATTTACAAGCTAGCTAAGCAGGTAACCGTTATCTCCGAGGTTGGATCCAAGCAAGCGGGCGTTATTATCCCCAATAGCGATTGGGTGAGCATGATGAAGAGCGAGCTGGAAGCTGGCTCATGGAAGGTGATTGCCGAGGCGCGCGAGGGAGGGAATATTGGAATTTACAAGTCGGATCACTCCGCTAATACCGAGTTGATTGATGATATTATGCAGAACCTAAATATGGACGATGTGCTTTGGGAAGCTCCTATTAAAAACCAGCAGGCTTGGTTTATCAACCTGCTAGGAGCCAACGTAAACCTCGGAAACATTGCACCCAACGAGGTAATCGCTCTTGAGTCGTTACGGCTTGGCCTTAGGGGCGATACATTCTTTCAGTTTCTCAAGTAATACCAGCAGCACTTTTCTTTACCTAGCTAAGCTATGAATAATACAGTTTTACACCACGTTATCTATGCTCTTAAGGGTATGGGTATGGGAGTCGCTAACGTTATCCCTGGGGTTTCGGGCGGTACGGTTGCGCTTATTACAGGTGTTTTCGAGCGGATTATCAACGCCATAAAATCGTTCGATGGCAAAGCCATTAATCTCTTCCTTAAAGGACGGTTTAAGGAGCTACTCGTACATATCGATTTCTTCTTTCTGTTTGCCTTAGGTAGCGGGATGATTATCAGCATAGTTAGCCTGGCTCGTATACTAAAGTATCTTTTTGCTGCTTACCCTATCTTTATTTGGGCTTTCTTTTTCGGACTAATTTTAGCCTCAATATACTACGTAGGCAAAACCATATCAAAATGGAGGCTTAGCGTAATTGTTTCTTTTATCTTTGGCTCAGCCATAGCGGTTTGGATTACATTTATGAATCCAGCAACACAAAATGATTCGTTCTTATACCTTATGATTTGCGGTGTGGTTGCAGTGTGCAGCATGATTCTCCCCGGCCTATCGGGGTCGTTCGTGCTTGTTCTAATGGGCAACTACGAGTTGATAATGATTGATGCCGTAAACGAGGGAAACTTTAGTGTGCTGGGGCCAGTTATCCTGGGCGGTGTGGTTGGAATAATTACGCTTTCGCATTTGCTCTCGTGGGTTTACAAGAGGTTTAAAGATCAAACCATCTCCACCCTAACAGGTTTTATCCTGGGCTCGCTAGGCATCCTTTGGCCGTGGAAAAATGAAATACATAGGATGGATGAGGTTGGAAATCTTATGCTTAAAGATGGTGAGCCAATAGTGCAGGGGTACGATCTATTTATCCCCCACGCTCTAAATTCCGAAGTTATTATTGCAATATTTTTAGCAATTGTTGGTTATTTGGTTATTGCTCTAATGGAGCGATTAGCAAGTGTTGATTCAAAGGTTTACCCCTAAAAATCCCTTTATGAAAATGCAACTTGTAGCTATAGCCATGGTTTCATTACTTTTTGGTAGCTGCTCTGTTTCCAACAGAGCGATGCAAACTCCAAATTATCACATTGAGTTTTACAAGAACGATTTCGAATACTCTTCACAGGTTACTGCCGAGGCTACTATGGTTAGGGTTTTGGGAATAGATTGGTCGCAGATTTTCAATTGGAATTCAGCCACCATTTCAAATTCCAATGAGTTCTCATCGCCAAACCTAAATGTTTCAGTTGGCACAACTGTGATGGTTGACCCCATTGTGGGTGTTGTATCAGCAATAATTCCAGTGCTAGGCGATCAGGTTAAGGGTGGGGTGCGGGTCGTACGCTCTTTATGCTCTAATGGCCGAAAACCCTGGCTACAATGTGGTGGTTTACCCTCAGTACGAGGTGAAGAAGTACATAGTACCAATTTTCTACTCGAAACGAACGGCTAAAGTAACCGCTCGCTTAGTCAAGATTAAATAGTAAATTTGTATTCACTCAATTAGTTGAAATGTGTAAAAAGTTAGTAATCTTCTTTGTTTCAGTGTTGTTTGCAGCTGCAACCGCTGTTGGTCAGGGTTGTGATGTGAAACAGCTTAACTTTAAGAGTGGTGAAAAAGTTACTTACCGTGCTGTATATAATTGGGGTTTTATATGGGTAAATGCTGGCGATGTAGAGTTTCTTGTTCGGGATACTACTTACATGCAGCAACCAGCTCTTCATCTTGTATCAAGAGGTTGGAGTTTAAAAAAGTACGATTGGATTTTCAAGGTTCGCGACAGGTTCGAGGCCATTGTTCATCCTACAACCCTTAAACCCTTTTGGTTCGAACGCGATACATACGAGGGAGGGTTTGAAGCCTACAACCGATATATATACAAGCACGATGAGAATATCCTTGATATTATTAGCCATACTTCCGATAGACCCTATAAGCGCGACCTGCTACCCATTAAAGATTGTACGTTCGATGTGGTGAGCGCCATTTACTATTGTCGTACTCTCGATTTCGATAAGTATAAAAAGGGCGATAAAATTCCAATCACCATTGCCATCGACGATGAGGTGTTCGAACTTTTTCTTAGGTACAAGGGCAAGGAGCAGCTTAAAACCCGCGATGGTACAGTTTTTAACACCATTCGCTTCTCGGCGTTGCTGGTTGAGGGTACCATTTTTAAAGGGGGCGAGGATCTTGAGGTGTGGGTAACCGACGATGATAATAAGGTGCCCGTGCTGGTTGAGGCAAAAATTCTTGTAGGCTCAGTTAAGGCAGTGCTTACGGGTATGGAGGGGCTAAAACACCCCGTAACATCAATTGTAAAAGAGTAACCCTAGTATAATTTTCCTAATGTTCCACTAATCTAAACCCTAAAAAATGAAGAAATCATTAAAGTTTAAGCAAGTTGCCACCCTACTCCTGGCATTAGCAATGCCCGTTGCTCTTTGTGCATCGGATATTACCCTTCGGCTAAATCTTGATAAAGGGGCTGATGTTAAGTACAGCTCGGTTACAAAGCAAGTGATAACCCAAACTGTAAGCGGCATGCAGCAGGTGATTAATCAGGATCAGACCTTCGAGTTTACCGTAAGCCCCAAGGGTAAGGAGGCTAACGGTAATTTTAAAGCAGCCATTACCTTCAATCGCATTGCGATTGATATGAAGATGCAGGGTATGGAGATGTCGTTCGATTCTGACGATGACTCGGGCAGTGCTGCGGCAAATCCTCAGTTCCTCGTATTTAAAGCCATGGTGGGCAAAGGTGTTACGGCATTAGTTTCGCCCTTGGGCGAGGTGCTAGAGATTAATGGTGTTGACGAAATGCGGAGCCAAATGATGGCTGAGGTGGGCGGTGGTGCTCAGGCCGAGCAAACCATTGGTGCAGCAATCACCGACGAGTCAATCAAGCAAATGTTTGCGGGTGCTTTTATTGCGCTTCCCGAGAAAGCAGTAAAGGAAAGTAGCAGCTGGACCGAGAATAAGTCAATTGAAGCGCAGTTTACGCTTAATACAATAAACACCTACTCGGTTCTCTCGGCAAGCAGTAAGGAGATAAAGCTAACCCTTTCGGCTACCATGTCTACCATCCCCGGTAATAAAAGCAGCATGATGGGCATGGAGGTTACCTACAATATGTTTGGCACCACGTCGGGTACAATAGTACTTAATCCCAATACCGGAATGATTATCGAATCGGTGATGGAGCAAAATATCAATGGTAGTATTGCCGGTGATATGATGGGCCAAAAGCTCGATATTCCAATGGCTATCACCTCAACAACAACCGTGAAGCAGCTCTAGTAATATTAGCGTTTCTTTAGATTTTGGGAAGTTGTTTAGGAAGCTTCCCATTTTTTATGCTGATATTGACCTTACGGAGCGCAAAGCTCCCTACCAAAAGCAGGCAAGCTGTCAGCGTCAACACCAACGGATGAATGCCTACCTTAGGCAGGATTGAACGTTTGGTTGTATTGCTTGTCCCTGCTTGCCAGCAGGCAGACAGGCTGCCTGACTGACTCACGTTGGCAGGTTGGTTGATTGATTGATTGATTGATTGATTGATTGCCCTCTCCCCTCGGCAGACGAGTTAAATAATTGACAATTTTGAAACGACAACTTATACCACTTAGATACTGAGCCTTTCAACCTTCGAGCCTTCAACAAGGGGTCAGTGAGCACTTCGACATGTGATATGCTGAGCTTGCCGAAGCCCTCACTAACCTCCTGTCGAACTGCTCAGGGCAAACTTTTCAACTTCCAGCCCTTGAAGGAAGCACATTTACAGCAATCCCAAGCTCAATGTAATCGGCAAGGTTCCAATGTGTTTTTAAAGCCAGATGCGCCCACAGCCTAGGCGTTAATTGGTAGCGTAACCCAACCCGTTGGTAAACCCACTGATCTTTAATGTTTCTGCTGAGGTTATGGTAGTAACCTCCAAAATGGAGGATTAGCGATAGCCTGTCGAGAATGATTTCAGCGTTTACCGCCACACCAAGCTTGGCCAACTCCCAGTTCGAGCCGAACGTAATATTGTTCTCCTCTAGTATCAGCTTGTTCGAGCCATCGTACATAAAGTCCAAAGAAGTTCCAATTCTGAATAGTGGTGACCCGATAGGATGGCTATACTCAATTGAGCTTGTCGCCACTCCGAACTTTGGGCCGTTAAACCCAGTAGCCTCCTTTTGCGCACCAGCAATTAGCACCAATAACCTGTTGGTTTCCGTGTCGAAATTGTACTGGCCATTGCTACTCCGCTCTGTACTATGGCTGCCGTACTGTAAACCAACCGACAATAGGGTGTAGTTAAGCCCGTAGTTTGGTTTTTTTATGCTACCATTTGAAAAATGGGCAATATGAGCTCCTCCATTTAATCTCAAGTTCGAGGTTAGCTGATATGATATCCTAAGTCCCAGATCGATAAATATATTTAGATGAGTAGAGATGGCCGTATTGAGGCTGTTGTGTATGGGATGGTATACTTTGGGCATAAACCCAATGCCGGTGCCAGCATAAAAATCGGACGAGAATCGTTTGGTTTGCCTCACTACAGGGACGGCTATGAATGGAGATACGATATGCGCGTATCCTAGGGCATCGTCATGGCCTAAGTACATAAACATATACGAAACGCCAACCGCCGGATAGCGATATACGCTTTGCCATAGCTTATTCCCACTCGTATTTAGAATGTATGATACTTTTATAGCTTGAGCAGGGGATTGCTTAAGAGCCGCCATCTCGGGGTGGTGGTACTGTAGATAGCCCCAGTACAAATCGAACGATAAGGCCTGATTGTTGAATGGTTCTGTGGGCTCAGGATTAATTGCCCAACCCCGAAAACACAATAGTAGTAAGGATAATATGATGGTGTAAAAACGTTGCATTGCAATTTTAGCTTGTAGTGCTAAGGTAAACTTTTCTGTAATAAAAAAGCAGTCATAGTATGTGACTGCTTTTCAAAAGTGTATTTTACCTTATACTTATTACTGAAAAAGCACTCGTTTTGCAACCCTATTGCTTGATGTATTAATAACAACAAAATACACTCCGCTTCGGATACCGTTTGGTCTACTCCATACCAGCGTATTTTCACCCTGCAAAATGTTTCCTTGGTGAATTGTGGATAGTAGCCTGCCACTTATGTCGTAGAGCTTAATATCAACTTTTTCGGGCTTCTCAGAGTAAATGGACACATTCAGCTGGCTACTGGCTGGATTTGGCCACAGGCTGATGTCGAAAGGTTTACCGATATTCTCAACAATGGGGGCATCAACAATGTAGTCCTCTCTGTTTATAGGTGATGTAGTATAAATTCGATACTCGCTGGGCGCCATATTGAGTGTTTGGCTAATATTGGTTATGTCAACTTCGGTTTGGGTATAGTACTCGTGCCAAACGCCTGTGTGGGGAAACGATACCGAAATATCCCTTCGCGTAACATCAAAGTTGCCTACAATAACCACATTCATATCGTCATGCATTAGCGTAATTCGTTTGCCTGCACCAGCTAACGAAACCGAGAAATTATCGGTTGTAAATGCTGGGTAATCCTTGCGTAGGGCTATCAGTTCGGCCCATGTGCTGTACAAGCTTCGCCTTCCTCCATCCTCAAAGTATTCCCAGCGAATGGGCTTTCTTCCGGTTCTACCATTCTGATCAATTGGAACTTCGTAACCTAGCTCGCCAAACTGCCAAATCATCTTTGGCCCAGGGATAGTGAAAAAGAAAACCCCAGCTAGCTTTTGTCGTGTAATTCCTACCCCCAATGTTTTTACATCATGGTCCTGATTGCTGCTATTACCATAGGTGAGGTTTTTGTACATCATCCTCTCCTCATCGTGGCTTTCCATATAGCCCACCAGATGTGGATAGTTGTAGCCCCTTTGCTTGTATGATACTTGATTGAAGTTAGAATCAGATAACCAGCCCATGCTGGCCTCAGAGTAGGCGTGGTTCACATTGCCCCAAATAAGCATTCCTTTGCCTTCGCTGGCTTTGTATTCAGCGAGTTCACGCTCTTCGGTATTGTCCGTAAAGTGCTCTAGGATAACATATGCGTTGGGATTGACCTCCCAGATGTAGTCGGCATAGGTTTTCAGTATACCAATGCGCTGCTCATCGTAGTCGGAGCCTTGGTTGCCTGTTTGGTTATTGGTAAACCCTTTGGTAAAATCGAACCGGAAACCATCCACCTTAAATTCGGTTAGCCAGAACTCGTTAACGCGATTCACAAAATCGATGGTGTAGGGGCTCTGGTGATCAAAATCGTATCCCCAGCACCAGGGCTCATGCGGACAGGTTTGGTTATACCATGGGTTATCGACAGTTGGCTTTTCGCCATCGAAATACATTTGAACCAATGGCGACTGGCTAAAGGAGTGGTTAAGCACCATATCAATAATAACCGCCATTCCGCGCTTGTGGCACTCGTCGATAAACTTTTTGTAGCTATTCTTAGTGCCGTAGGCCTTGTCGGTGGCAAAGTAAAAGCTTGGGTTGTAGCCCCAGCTATCGTTACCCTCAAACTCGTTGATGGGCATCAGCTCAATGGCGTTTACGCCAAGGGTTTCGAGGTAATCGAGCTTGTCGAGAACAGTTATGATGTAATCGTCATCAACAAAATCGCGGATATGCAGCTCGTAAATAATCAGTTCGTCCTTTGGGGGAGCAACAAAGTTGGTTGCTTCCCACTGGTACTCCTCAGCTTCTATTTGAAAAACCGATGCAATACCAGTAGTTTTTCCCTCGGGATAGCTAATTAGGTTGGGATAGGTTGTGCTACTGATGAACTTGTCGTTCCATGGGTCGCTCACCTTCTCGGTGTAGGGATCGGCTAGCTTAATCTCACCATCTATCCAGTACTGGTAGATATACTCCTTTGCAGGCTCTAGGCCTGTTATAGTTAACCAGTGGTGCTTGCCGTCGGGGGTGCGGTTCATTAGGTAAGCTTCATCGAGTAGCCAATCGCTAAAATCGCCAATGGCGAAAACAAACTCCTTCTTGGCCGGGGGGTCGTGTAGCACAAGGGTTACCTCATCGGTTCCAGTTACGTTAATGCCAGGTATAGCTCCCTCGGGTAGGCTGGCTACGGGCGCATCGCCACCAAGTACATAGAAGTAGCTTGAATCGGCTACCTCTTCAGTTCCGTCGGTGGCCACAGCCTTTACCCATTGCAATCCGTAGTTGCTAATGGTGTGAGTATATTCAATTTGGTTGGTTGATGAGGTGGTGACCTCGTCACCATCAATAAAGAGTGAAATGCTTGTTGAGCTATTTGCCTGAACATCAACAGTAACATTGCTCCCAAATGCATAGAAAGGTTTTTCCTTATCGGGGGATTTAATTTTTACCGATAAACCCTCTTTCACAACATCAACAAAGATGTCCTCGGTTTGCTTGCTGGCATCACTTGAGCGGAAAACAAAGCACATCTGCGTAATGCTCTCGTTGTCTGGAACATTATAGAACTTTCGAACCGATTCTTCAATTAGTAGCGTGTAGGTATTGGCAGCTACACGGGTTAACTTGGGTTGGGTGGTGTTATTTCCCCAGCTACCAATTACGTAGCGCCACGTGGTGCTTCCCTCAATTCGAACCCCTGTATGTGCGTACACATCGCCAGTGTACCCGGCTAGGTCGCTACTACTCGCATTAAAAGTAATAACCACCTCGTCGGATGCTGTGGGTAGAGTGGGAGAGGTTGTGACTTGAGCACTCGTAGCTATTGCAAAGGCTAAAGTAGCAAATAGGCCGAAGAACTTCTTTTTATACATGATTTTTTGTGAAATTGGTTGAAAAAATATAAAAAGGCTGTCCCATATTTAGGACAGCCTTTTAAGAGGATTGAAACTAGTTTTTAACCATTGTTGCAATGTTATTCCAAGGATCGAGGGTTATTGTGTAATTACCATCCTCAGCTACGGCAATATCACCGCCTCCAGGGGTTAAACTACCTAGGCTTCCGCCAAGATTAACAGCCCAATCATCGTTTGCTCTAAATTTAAACAGATTAGCAGTTAAGTCAACCGTTACAGTAAATACACCGTTAGCGGAGTCCCAAGTCATATCGGTGTCATCGCTCCATCCACCAGGAGTAGCATCGCCAATAAGCCCCCAGCGATTCGCGCTGTATGTATATTCGTTTGGAACGCTAAGGTCTAGCGTAATTGCATAGTCATTATTCTCGGTAATTGCAATGTTAGAACCACCAGCATCTAAGGTGTTATCACCAGCAGTGCTCCCGTAGTTTAAATCCCAATCATCATTAGCACGGAACTTAAATTCACCAGCCAATAAGCTATATCCGCCAATCCACTTATCAAGTGTTTCATTATAAGTAAGAGCGGTTTGTGCACCCCAGCCACCTGGTGTTGCATCGCCAATTATTCCCCAATTCATAAGGGTTAGTGAATAGCTCATATCATTTAAACTTGCCTTTATCCAGTAGTGGCCATCAGCTGGTACTGTAATATTGTCACCAGGATTGGTAAGGTTACCTGCTCCATCATCACCAAAGGTGCTTGCAGAGTCCCAACTATGATCTGTGGTAAGTTTAATACCACCAGAGGTTAGGTAGATATAGCCTTCGGCCATACCTTCACTAGTTTCCGTAGATATAATGTATTTTGCTGTTTCACTATTATTCCAACCATTGTAATCACCAACCACAAAGAATTTGGTTATATCTGCTAGTGTTTTAAACGAAATGTTATCACCATAAGCAGTACCAGCACTATTTATTGCATAAGCCCTTACATGGTAAGTTGTAGCAAGTTCTAGTCCGGTCATATTGCTAACAAACTCCCCTGTGCCATTGGTTGCATCAATAACCTTTTGGTCTTCAGTAGTTGGGTTTTCAGAAATACCAAATACAATACCACGCTCGATAATATTGGCACCTCCATCGTCGGTAACATTTCCGCCACTTATTGCAGAAGTTTTAGTTACGCTTTCTACAGCAGCTGTAGATACATTTGGTAGGTCAACAAGAGTTGTGAAAGAAACAGCGGGTCCATAACCAGTACCTGCACTATTTGTGGCATAAGCACGGACAAAATACTCTGTATTGCCTTTGAGATCGCTTAAATCACTTGTGAACTCGCCAACACCTTCGCCATTTTCGGTTTTACTATCATCAATGGTTGGGGTGTCATGAGTGGCAAAACAAATTCCACGAACAGTAACCTCGGCACCTCCATTGTTGGTGACGTTTCCTCCACTTTTAGCTGAGTTACCTGTGATTTCAGTAGCCTCTTTGGTCGTTAATTCTGGAGCAATTGGCAACGTTGTAAAGGTTATCTCTTCACCGTAAATTACTCCATTATAACCAATAGCATAAGCTCTGGCATAATAATCAGTAGCATAATCAAGGGCTGTTAACTCAACATCGAAGGTAGCACCCTCTGCGAGTTCTTCATCAAAAATCACCTTGTCATTATCAGTAGTTGGTTCAGGCAGGGTGTTGTAGCATACACCACGTTCGGTAAAGCCATCACCTTGGGCAATAACAAACCCTGTTATGGTGGCCGACTCGGATGTTATGTTTTGAACCTGAGATGTTGACAACTTAGGGTCAAGCCTTACATCCGACGACTCCTCGGTACACGCAATCATGAATACACTTGCTGTAAGAAGGAGTCCTAGAATTCTATGAATGGATTTAACTTTCATAAAGATTAATTTTTCTGATTAAATAATTAGTTCTTAACAATGGTAGCACTTCCGGTCTCATCGTTGATAATGGTGAGGGTAATGGTGTAATTACCCGCAGTTACAGGAATATCGCTACCGCCTTGGGTGAGGTTACTTAGATCGCCACCCAAGTTCCATGCCCATCCATCATTTTTACGGAACTTTATATATCCATCAATTAGTTCGATGGTAATGGACCATGTTCCTGTTTTGGGGTCGTAATCCATTTTCGAATCGGGTGCATCCCAACCATTTGGTGTTGCTGAACCAACAAGGCCAATCATATAGGCTTCTGTAGCATAGGTAAGCGTGTTTACATCAGCTGTAAGAATATGCCAACCGTTGTCATCAATGCTAATTCCTGCACCGTCAACTTCAAGTGTACCTGCAGCTGCCGCTTTACCATACTCAGTATCAGTGTCAGGGTCAAGTAACGTAAACGCATTGGCACTATTAAGTTTTACGTAACCAGTGTAAACACCATCGCCATTAGCCGATTCAATTTTCTGATCCATACCAGATCCAATTAAATCTAATCGGGGAAGACCATAAGGACTTACATCTGCTGAGGTAACCTCAGAAATGTATTCGAATACACCATCGTTTCCAGTACCCGGGGCACCAGTTCCTCCATCAACAACAAGTGTTCCTCTAATTCTAAAGTCGGCAGAGGTAACCATATCGGCTTCAAATGCTTTAAGAAGGATTGAATTAAGTGCACTAACTTGCATTTGAATAGAATCGATGATTGCACCAGCATATATTGTAACTGGATTAGCGAAATCAGTTCCAGTTTCAGCTGCTTCGAAGAAGTAATTTGCCGAAGCAGTAAATCCAGGATCTATTGCCTTTGCAGTAAAAAGCACAGTGTTGGTTGCATTTGTTCGTTGTAAAATTAAGCTCTCAGGCATCGATAGGATTACCGGCGGAGTGGGTTCGCTGTCGAGAATTACCTTTACCTCATCCTTCTCGCAGCTAGCAAAAAGACTTAGCAAGCCCACAATACTTATAAATGTTAATATTTTCTGTTTCATTGCTTTGCAGTTTAAAGATTTGTACTAGTTATACGAAGGATTCTGCTCAATGAATGGGTTTGTAGCCACTTCAGTTGCAGGTAGAGGGAATACATTACGGTATGAAGGTGTGCTGATTCCTTCCTGAACACCACCTTTCCATGTCCAGTTATATGTTCCATCGGTAAATTGGCCAAAACGTACTAGGTCAGTACGGCGATGGGCTTCGTAATAGAACTCACGACCTCTCTCGTTAAGTATCTCTTCGGCAGTAAGGTTAGTAAGATGATTTGCGGGTTCAGAACCAAAATCACCTGACTGGAAAGCTCTATCCCTGACGTAGTTAATGTCGTTAAGTGCAGTTGCATCATCTAAGTGGAATTTAGCTTCGGCTCTCATCAGGTATGCGTCTGCCAAGCGGAATACAGGGAAGTCTGTACAAGCATAGGCAGGACTATAGTTGGCTGCTTGTGAACCATCGGTATTAACTCCGGTAAATTTATATACTCCAATACCATAATCGCCGTTTGATGATGCACTAGGAATATTTACATCTCTTTTAACTTTCATTAGGATGCGAGTGTCACTCGATTGTTCAAACATTCTGTCAGTATACCAAGGGATAGGATTATTTCCATAAATGGCTATCGTATCCCCAAGCGCCATTTGAACAAATTCTTTACGGGCACGGTTTCCGTTCCAGTTTGTGTTAGATGTTAAACCGTGGAAAGTTTCGGCAGGAATGTACTCAGCATCACTGCTAGACATAATAATGAAAGTCGTTCCAACCGATCCCTGAGTGAAAATACCATCTTGTTCCCAAGCTAAAATCATTTCAGGGTTTGCTGGGTAGTTGTTGTCTGCACTAAAATTCTGGCGGTAGTTCTGAGCCAATCTGTAGGGGCTATGATTAATAACGCTATCGGCATAAATTTTTGCCTCTTCCCAGTATGGGGTGCCTGTGAAAACTTCACCATTCAGATAAGTTCTGGCTAGCAACATCCATGCTGCTGCACGGTTGGCTTGGGTTGATGCTGTGCCACCTGGCTCAGCAAGAACAGGCGCAATTTCTTTTAGTTCCGATACAATGTAATCGAAAAGCATAGGTCTTGCCAAGTTGATGTCAGGATCTAGCTGCCTGGGATAAAATTTACCCACACCATCTGCTTCCGTAGTAAATGGAGGATTGCCAAATAAATCCATCAGATAATAGTATGCAAGTGCTCTTAAAAAGCGAGCTTCAGCAACGTACTGCTGGACATCTTCATCTGGATTACTTTGAGCAAATCGAATAAAATCGTTTGCATAGGTAACCGATAGCACTAAACGTTGGTAAAGAGCCGTAAGAAAAGGGTTCTGAGGGTTCCATGTTTGGGTATTAAGGTCTGCAATACCAACATCGCCCCAAGCACAGATGGCCTCATCGGTAGTAATCTCTTGTAAGTTCCAAAGAGCACGTGTAGTCGTGAAGAAGTCATTGTCAGAAGCGCTAATATCAGCACCACCACCAGTAACATTACCTTGACCAGCGATGATGAAGCTGGCGTAAATTTTACCCAAAACTTGCTGCATATATGCCGGGTCATCGCTAAGATTACCAGCAAGAATAGAGTTGGGATCCTTTGGCTTTACATCGAGGTCGTCTACACACGATGTGATTATCAGTGCCGAAAGGAAAATTCCAAGTATTGTGGTTATTCTTTTCATGTTATCAATTGTTTTTGAGTATTCTTAAAATGTGAAGTTAAGACCTAGTAGGATAGTTCGAGGTCTGGGGTAGAAGCTGTTGTCAACACCGCCATCAACCTCTGGATCCATTCCTTTATACTTGGTAACGGTAAGTGCATTTTGCACTGATAAGTTCAGGCGAAGATCAAATGTGTTTAGCAAGTTTTCGAAATTGTAGCCTGCAGAAATGTAGTCAACTCTGAAGAATGAAGCATTTTCAACAAAGTAATCACTAGTGAACTGACGCTTAACAAATCGAGTATCACTAAGTTGAGTAGTGAAATTTTTCCAGTATCCTATTTGCTGCATTTGATCGTACGAGGCACCAGCTGCTACGCCATTGTAAACATAGTTCCCAATGTTTGCTCTTGTTGATGCTGATAAATCAAAGTTTTTGTAGCTATAACGGAAGTTAAAGCCAATAATATAATCTGGGGAGGGGCTTTTGAAAATGTATTTGTCAGCGTTATCACCATTAACAACTCCACCTTCGCCCGATAGGTCAACATACATCCCTTCTACTGGATAACCGTTTGCGTAGTAAACTTGCTGGTTAACAAAGAAAGCGTATGCGGGATAACCTACGCGGGTTACTTGTTTAAATCCGGTGAATGCATCTCCGTAAAGAATTCCAATAAAGTTAGGATCGTCTGACATTAACAGCTTGGTAATCTTATTCTTGTTATAGGTAAAGTTTAGCCCAATAGTAAGGTTCATATCTTTTTGTGATATGGGAATAAGGTTAAGAGCTGCTTCAATCCCTTTATTCTCAAGGCTACCCACGTTGGTAAGGAGAGTGTTAGAAAAGTTGCTACCGCTAGGTATGTCAATTGTATTCAGTAGGTCTTCGGTTACCCTTTTGTAAACATCTACTGAACCAGTAATCCTGTTATTAAAGAAACCAAAGTCAAGACCAATATTTTGCGTTGTTGTTTCTTCCCATTTAATATTTGGATCGTATGCGTTTGGCCTTAGGGTGGGAAGGAATATGCCGTTAATGGGATAGTATGATCCCTCGGCAGAGGCAATGTACTGAGCTTGTGCAGCGTAGTCGTTACCAATGTTTTGCTGTCCTGTAACACCCCAGCTAGCTCTAAGTTTTAAGACCGATAAGCTGCTAATACCTTGCATGAATGATTCCTCATTAATTTTCCAAGCAATTGCTGCCGATGGGAATAGCCCCCAACGGTTATCACCAGCAAATCTTGATGAACCATCATTTCTAAGGGTTGCAGTAACGAGATACCTGTCTTTAAAGGTATAGTTAACACGTCCAAAGAATGAAACAAGATAGTTTTCGGTAATGAACGATGAACTATCTGATTTTTGGTATGGATGTAAATCATCTTCAATGCCGCGGGTATAGCTACTCCCTTCGCGCTCGAAGTGTTGCCAAGAGTAACCAGCCATAGCGTCAACTTTACTATCAATCTCTTCAAGATCTTTGGTGTAGTTCAGGAAAAAATCAAGTAGCTGATTAGTGTTTTTGGCGCTATAGTCTGATAATCTACCCCAATCAAGTGGTGATGTTAATACAGATGGCGATGTATAAGGTCGATTGTTGTGACCTTCGCTCTCAGTGTAATCGGTAGCCATATTTAAGTTGGCACTCATTCCTTCAACAAACGGGAGTTGATAGTCAACCTGAATATTTCCAATGAACCTATTAACAACAGACTTGTTGTCGGCAGCCATTAGCTGCTCAACAGGGTTTGGTGTTCCTAGATTGGCACCATAATTTTCCCATTGGAAGTAACCATCGGAATCCTCATTACCATCATAGATTGGCTGTGTAGGATCCATATTAATTGCTGAGCCAAGCGCACCATGATCACCGAAGTTGTTATTTGTTGTCATTCCCTTTGCATTAACACTTACCTTAAGGGAGTTGTCAAGGAATGATGGGGTTAGGTTTACCGAACCAGTTATTCTTTCCATTCCAGTATTCTTCATTATACCATCTTGGTTAGTATAACCTACCGATACTTGGTATGGCAGTACTTTGTATGCCCCGTTTAAACTGAGGTTGTGGTCTTGCGATAATGCATTACGGAAAAGTTCACTCTGCCAGTTTGTGTTTTCGGAACCTAAAAGATGTAGGTTAGACAAGCCGTAAAGTTCTTTGTTTTCGTATGCAATCTGACGTAGTTCATCACCAGAATATACATCCATTAGTTTAATGGCCGATGCAACGGAGGTGTTCACGTTGTAGCTAACCCTCAAAGGTGTTCCTTCTCGGCCAGATTTTGTTGTAATTATGATAACACCATTTGATGCTCTTGAACCGTAGATAGCAGTTGATGATGCATCTTTCAGAACGGTTACCGATTCAATATCATTTGGGTTTACAAACGACAAAAAATTTGAACTACCTGATACGTTTGCGTTATCCAATGGCACACCATCTACTATAATAAGGGGATCGTTTGAAGCGTAAAGGGACGACCCGCCGCGAATACGAATTGTCGATCCAGAACCAGGAGCACCACTATTCGAAGTAATAACAACGCCAGCAGATTTTCCTATTAATAATTCTTGTGGCGAGGTTATAGCACCACGGTTAAAATCTTTTGAGCTTACCGTTGTTACAGAGCCAGTAAGATCTTTCTTTTCAACTGATCCATAACCAATTACTACAATTTCCTCAAGCAATTCAAATGCTTGATTCAATGTTACATCAATTGTTGTTCTTCCATTTACAGGTACCTCAACTGATTCGTAACCAATGTACGAAAAAGCCAATGTTGCTGAAGATTCTACTTCTAAAGAGAAGGAACCATTTAAATCACTTGTTGTTCCCTGGGTTGTACCTTTAACAACAATAGTAACACCAATAAGAGGGGAACCATCCTCAGAATCAGTTACCTTCCCTGTTACTGTGTGCTTTTGCGCCCAAGCCATTTGTTGGGAGAATGCAAGCAGCAAGAAAAGCGTAACACATTTAAAAACAGTACTTTTCTGTTTCATATTCAAATTTATTTGATTTGATAATTAATTAAAGGTTTGGCTACTCTTAAAAAATCCAAAATCTTTCACAATTAACGAAAAATTAACATTCAATACATCTAGTTACAACTTTAAAAACCTTAAAATCACTGCAATCGTTAACGCAAACGAGTGCGCAAACGTTTGAAATTTAAACGAATGTTTAGGTTCTTTTTTGTTCTTATTGAACAACAATTGGCACAAAAACTTTGTTCATTGCGGGTTTATGGCTATATTTGGTTGGGATAAAATATCAACTAAGGCTCAAATAAAATCAGAATATGAAATCACCAAATGTAACCATCAAGGATATTGCTAGATTACTGGGTATTAGCCCATCAACCGTTTCTAGAGCGCTTAAGGATCACCCAGACATCAGTCAGGCTACCAAGGATCAGGTGAATAAGCTAGCCGCTGAGATGAACTATAGGCCTAACCCCATTGCCCTTAGCCTTAGGAATAGACGAAGCAATGTGATTGGTGTGGTAATCCCTGAAATTGTGCACTTCTTCTTTTCATCGGTTATTAGTGGTATCAATAAGGTGGCCAACGAGCATGGTTTTAGCGTAATGGTTAGCCAGTCGGACGAAGACTTTAACAAGGAGGTTGAGGTTTGCGAAACGTTCCGACATAGCATTATTGATGGGCTACTTATTTCAGTGTCGAAGCAAACTACCGATTATGAGCATTTACGGAAGCTCGATGAGGAGGGTATTCCCGTGGTGTTTTTCGATAGGATGATCGAGGAGTTTCAAACCGATCGGGTGCTTATAAACGATTACCAGGGCGCCTTTGATGCCACTCAGTACCTGATAGTGGAGGGGCGAAGAAGGATTATCCATTTTGCTGGCCCTCAAAGCCGACTTATAGGCAAGAATAGGCTAAAAGGTTACCTGGAGGCTCACAAGAAGAATGGTGTAGTTATTGATGATTCGCTTGTTATAAATTGCGATAATTTTGAGAATGCTTTGGTGCAAACCCAAAAGATAATTGATGATGGAGTTAAGTTCGACGCCATTTTTACCGTGAATGACTTTACCGCCGCAGGAGTTGTTAAAACCCTTATTAAAAATGGAATTAGAGTGCCCGATGATGTTTCGGTAATTGGGTTTGGAAACGACTACATGGCCGAGATGATTGAACCGACGCTAACCACAGTATGTCAACCCGGATTCACCATGGGCGAAAAGGCCATGCAGATGTTAATCAATAGGATTAATAGTGAAAAAACGCAGGAGCCAAAAACCGAAGTTCTGCCTACGGAGCTGATTGTGAGGAATACCACCCGAAAAAGGTAAATACACCATTGTATATATTGTGACATGTACTGCTTATGTAAATAGGCAAAATACTTTTAAAGTAACATCCAACTATTGTTGAGTAGGGCGATTCTTATGTCAAAATCGCCTTTTTTTTGATAAAATAAAAAAACATGATCATCCACTATAATGCCTATGACAAATGAGTTGACTACAATGACGCTAAGGCTTTAGGTATCATAGCGGACAATCATCAAAAAAATTATAAATTTTTTTCTCCCCTTCGTAAACGATTGAAATAGTCTTTTACTTGATAGATAGCTAGCTTTTAGAAGTTTCGATGCCTTAAATTATTTGCAGGGAATCATTTTTCGCCCTATATTTGACTGGCTACATTTTATCCCTTCCAAAATCTTTCCATTTCCTGGAAAAGATATTTCTGTGCATATAACTATAATATTATATCGTGATGACAAAGCGACCTCGTTTATCATTTTGGCAGATCTGGAATATGAGTTTTGGATTCCTAGGTATCCAGTTTGGATATGCTCTGCAAAACGCCAATGTTAGCCGAATTTTCGAGACTCTTGGCGCTAATATCGATGCCATTCCAATTCTTTGGATTGCTGCTCCAGTCACAGGACTAATTATTCAGCCCATCATTGGCCATATGAGTGATAACACTTGGGGCCGGCTTGGCAGGAGGAGACCCTTCTTTCTAATTGGAGCCATTTTAGCATCAGCTGCTTTAATATTTATGCCTAACTCTCCCGTGCTTTGGGTTGCTGCTGGTATGCTCTGGATTCTAGATGCATCAATAAATGTATCGATGGAACCTTTCAGAGCTTTTGTGGGCGATATGCTCCCCAGTGAGCAGCGCACTAAGGGTTTCGCAATGCAAAGCTTCTTTATCGGAACCGGTGCAGTTATTGCATCGGCACTCCCTTACATTTTAACCGAGTGGGTTGGTATGGCCAATACTGCTCCCGAAGGGCAAGTTCCCCCTTCCGTTAAATGGTCGTTCTATCTTGGGGCTATAGCCTTTTTTGGTGCAGTAATATGGACCGTTATTAAAACCAAGGAATACTCTCCCGAGGAGCTTAAATCTTTCGAAGAGGCAGAACAGGCTGAAGTGCGTGAGAAAACTGGTGCGGACTCCATAGTGAAGCATCAGGAGTTATCCTCAAATATATTCTTTAAGCATAGCTTTATTTGGCTTATCGTTGGGCTAATTCTTTCTTTTGGCGTTTGGTATTTTAGCCTCGATCCCAAATTGTATATTGTCACTGTTGGTGTTGTTGTATTTGGAGTAATTCAACTAATAGTAGCATTGCTAAAGAAATCGGGCAAGGAGAAAGGCGGACTTGTGGTAGTTATAAACGACCTATTCAATATGCTCAAAACTATGGGGCAGCTGGCCGTGGTTCAGTTTTTCAGTTGGTTTGCTCTTTTTGCCATGTGGATATACACCACTGCGGGCGTTACAAGCCATATCTATGATATGAAGATAAGCCAAGGGGAGCTTAATCAGCTTAAGATTGAGCAGGAGAGGCTTAACGAAACTGCCGCATCATCTGACTTTAGATTTACTGTTTTTGACGAGGAACTTGAAAAAATCGAGCAACATTTTGCCAAAGGCAAAACTGAGGTAGCGGTACCGCTTAGAATGGTGAACCTTTTCCTTAGAGAAGGAGAGAAGGCAGAGGCAAACGATGAAATTCTTTACGAAAATGTTTATCAGATAGATGAATCGTTATTTAATCGGTTCATCGTAATTCTGAAGGAGTATAACGCAGGTGCAAAC
>JAVERU010000027.1:0-28373 GCA_034006965.1 Tenuifilaceae bacterium | reverse complement strand
CTGATGGCAATCTCAACGAGTTCGCCTTTTCGGGTATTCACGTGCTAAACCCGCAAATTTTTAGGGCGATTAAAAGTCGAGGCAAATTTTCCATAATCGACACCTACCTTTCACTTTGTGCCAATAAGGATATTTTGGGCTACGATGTTTCGGCTAACTTTGTGCTAGATGTAGGAAAACCCGATAGTATTTCAAAGGCAGCCGATTTTTTATGGCAAGTCTAAGCTTTTCTAGTCTTTGTTGGAGTCTTTCTCCTTGGGTGCATTCGTGCTAAATTTCCCTTTCTTGATAACAGGAGGCTTTTTTGACGATAGATTTATGCTGAACTTCGTTTTACGGATTAAAAAGTAGGTCAATGCCAGGCTAAGTAGGATGGCCGAGAGCCCAAAGATTTCCAACGTGCTGCCATTGGTAAACTCCCAGATAATCACCTTGCGAGCCACCGCAATAATAGCCACGAGTACAACAATTTCAACCTGTATTGCCTCCTTCATAAGGAACGCCTTAACCGTTTCGAGCAGCTCAATTCCAATAAGGATTACAAGGAATATGCTGAATAGCTCCATGAGATTTTCGGCTGATAGTTGAGCTAAGGGCTCGTGTAAAATGTTCTTTACAATGAAGTATATTACATTGAAAGTTGCCAAAAGGAGAATCAACGACATGATGAATAGAAGTACGATAATTATAATCCTTTGGAGAATTCTTAAATACTTAAAAGTGGGGGCGTTTTCGCATTGGGGTATCCTGTTCATAGCCTTATGGTATTTACTTACTGTTTGACTATCTCATACTTTATCGATATAAAATTAAGTAATTTTTAATAATCAAGGTATGGTTTGCAAAAACAAGAGGCTTCTTCTATTCGATGTGCAAACAGAATGTTATATTTGCTAAGTTTTATTCAGGTTTTAACAATTTATATCCCCACCATCTATGCGTCGTTTGCTCTTACTGTCCGTTATTGTTTCTTTTATTCAGCCTGCTATTACATTAGGCAACCCTACCAAAATACAAGGCCTTGCCGAATTGTCAACCTATGAAGCTCAGCACTGGATCGATTCGGTGATGAATAGTCTCACCCTAAGGGAAAAGATTGCCCAGCTATTCATGGTGGCAGCATACTCCAATCGCGATCAGGAGCATGTAGATGAGATCGCTAAGCTGGTTACGGAGGAGCGTATTGGTGGCTTGTGCTTCTTTCAGGGTGGCCCAGTTCGGCAGGTAAACCTCACCAATTATTACCAAAGCTTGGCTAAAGTTCCGCTACTAATCTCTATGGATGCTGAGTGGGGTCTGGGTATGCGGCTCGACAGCACAATATCATATCCTAGGCAGATGATGCTGGGTGCAATGGACGATAATCGCCTGATATACCATATGGGTGCCGATATTGCAAGGCAGCTAAAGCGCATAGGGGTACACATAAACTTTGCACCAGTAGTCGATATCAACAATAATCCACAGAACCCGGTAATCAATACGCGAGCTTTTGGTGAGGATCGCGAGGCGGTAACACAAAAGGGCTTGGCGTATATGTTGGGATTACAGGATAACGGTGTGTTGGCTAGCGCCAAGCACTTCCCTGGTCATGGCGATACCGATACCGACTCACATTACGACCTGCCCCTGCTCAACCACTCGCGTGAGCGTATCGATTCGCTTGAGTTGTACCCTTTTCGTAAGCTTATACAGAGCGGAGTGGCCAGCGTAATGGTAGGGCATATGGAGATTCCGGCGCTGGAATCAAAATCCAAGCTCGCCTCAAGCCTATCTGCAAATGTGGTAACTAATATGCTTACCCACGATTTGCAGTACAACGGATTAATAATTACCGATGCTGTGAATATGAAGGGCGTGAGCGACTACTACAAGCCTGTGGATTTGAACTATATGGCCTTGCAGGCAGGTAATGATATAGTGCTTTTCCCCTCGGAGGTTAAGGAGTCAATCTCAAAAATCGAGAAGGAGGTGAAAAGAGGTAGATTTCCCATCGAGGAGATTGAGCGCCGATGCCGTAAGGTGGTTGAGGCCAAGTATCGGGTTGGGTTAGATCGGTTTCGCCCCATTGAAACAGCAAATCTGGTCGAGAAGCTAAACCAAACCTCATCGGAACTTATTGTAAGGCAAATTGCAGAGCAGGCTATTACCGTTACCAATAACAGGGACGATATTATTCCTCTGAAGGGATTAGACACCCTCAACATCGCCTACATTGAGGTTGGTCCTGGCAGGGGCAAACCCTTTGCAGAGCAAATGGAGCTATACGCCCCAATTACCACAATCTCGGTTGAACCAAACCTGTCGGAGGATGAGCTGCGCGATCTATACTTCTCGCTCACACCCTATAACCTTGTGATCATTGGGTACCATACTATTAGCTCTAGCCCGCAGCACGACTTTGGCGTTACACCCCCAATGGCGCAATTTATTGCCGATGTTAGCAAGAAGAAAAGGACAATACTGGGAATCTTTGGCTCGCCATATGCACTTGGCAGGTTGGTTGAGCCAAATGCAACCAACAGCATTGTTGTTACATACGATAATTCACCAATAACCCAAAGCGTGGCAGCCCAGCTAATTTTTGGTGGGCTAACTGTAGGAGGGCGGTTACCCGTAACAGCGTCGCCAAGCTTTGCATATGGCGATGGAATGGATGCTGGAAAACAAATTAGGCTAAAGTATTCTATCCCCGAGGAGCTTAGCCTAAAGGCCCGTTACTTCAGCAAGATTGATTCCATTGCCTATGATGCCATTGCTCGTGAAGCAGCCCCCGGAATGCAGATTCTTATTGCCCAAAGAGGAACGGTTGTTTACAACAAAACGTTCGGGCACCATACCTACAATGATTTGGATTTGCCGGTTACCAACCAATCCATATACGATATTGCTTCAATCACCAAAATAGCATCAACACTCCCGTTGGTGATGGATCTGTATTCCAAGGGCAAGTTGGATATAAGCGACACGCTGGGTAAGTATCTATCTTTACCCGACACGTCTCACTACAACAGCCTTATTATTAGCGATATGCTTTTACACCAAGCAGGTTTGGTTGCTTGGATTCCTTTTTACCAGCGCACCCTTTCATCGCTTTGGCCTAGGCAAGCCGTGGTGGAGTCAAAATTTTCCGAGAGCTATCCCTATCCGCTTTCTCGAAACAGGTTTGTAAGCAGGCAGTCGTTCCCCTCACGAAAGTACTACCGCAATCATTACTCTTATGATTTCCCGCATGAGGTGGGTCGCAATCTGTATGCGGCAGAAGCTATGCCCGATAGCATCTACAGCTGGATATTTAGAGCACCTGTGGCGCCAAGAGGTAACTACCAGTATAGTGATTTAGGCATGATGCTCATGTATAGGGTTGCGGGGAACATACTTGGTGGGCCACAGGAGGAGTATCTGTACAATAATTTTTTCAAAAGATTAGGTATGCATAGTACCCTTTATAATCCGCTTACTAAATTCAATGCCGAGAGGATTGTGCCTACCGAAAACGATGTGGTTTTTCGTAAGCAGCTTATTTGGGGCCATGTACATGATCCCGGCGCTGCCATGCTGGGTGGTATTGCTGGTCATGCAGGTCTGTTCTCCACTGCCAACGATTTGGCCAAGCTTATGCAGATGTACCTAAGTAAAGGGAAGTATGGCGGCGAAACCTATTTGCCCAGCAGCACCATCGACCTATTTACCACCTGCCTGAACTGCCAAAATGGAGTACGCCGTGGACTGGGGTTCGATAAGCCCGATCCCGATCCCCTGAAATCTAACCACGTTAGCACAAAGGCCACCTCGCTTAGCTTTGGCCATACGGGCTTTACTGGCACCATGGCATGGGTTGACCCAGCCTACGATTTGGTGTACATCTTCCTATCCAATAGGGTATTCCCCGAGGCCGAGAACTCACGGCTTATGAATATGGATATACGAACCAAAATTCAGGATATTATTTACGATGCAGTAAACGATGAGCTCTTTTAATTGTTTAGTTGTAATTTGGTAGCTACATTTTAATACCACAAGTAATGACCGACCATAAGGATATACGGGTATCGCTTAGGACTCTGGAACTTGATGACTATATCCACCTAAAGGAAGCTATGCTTCAGGCGTACTCCGATATTGGTGGGCTTCATTGGGAAAAGGAACAGATTGATACCCTGGTGAATCTTTTTCCTCAGGGACAGCTATGCGTTGAGGTGAATGATGTGGTGGTGGCCTGTGCCCTTTCAATTATCGTGGACTATAAAAAGTTTGGCGACAGACACACCTACAACCAAATCACTGGTAACGATACATTCAACACGCATAACCCCGATGGTGATATTCTCTACGGCATTGAGGTTTTTGTTCATCCCGATTATCGTGGTCTTAGGTTGGCTCGTAGGCTTTACGATGCTCGCAAAGAGCTTTGCGAAAGTTTAAACCTAAAGGCGATAATGGCTGGTGGGCGTATGCCCAACTATAAAAAGTATTCTAAGGAGATGACTCCTCGCCAGTACCTAAACAAGGTTGAGATGAAGGAGATATATGATCCCGTGCTTACCTTCCAGATATCTAATGGCTTTCAGGTTAAAAAAATTTTAAAGAACTACCTACCTGAGGATACTCAATCGCTGGAGTTTGCCACCCTTTTGCAATGGCACAATATATATTACGAGAAGGAGGAGAGCCCAATAAATATTACCAAGTCAACTGTACGCTTGGGCCTGGTGCAGTGGCAAATGCGGTCGCACCCAAACTTCGAGTCTTTGGTAGAGCAAATTGAGTTTTTTGTCGATGCCGTTAGCGATTACTCCTCCGACTTCGTGCTATTTCCTGAGCTGTTCAACGCACCCCTAATGGCTCCTTACAACGATATGGGAACAGCTGAGGCTATGCGTGAGTTGGCAAAATTTACCGATCTTCTTCTCGATAAGTTTAAGTCTTTTGCAGTGAGCTACAATATCAACATAGTAACCGGTTCAATGCCAATAATAAACGATAAGGGGAGCTTGCAGAACGTGTCGTATCTATGCCACCGGAGTGGAGAGGTTGATGAGTATCGGAAAATTCACATAACTCCCAACGAGCGAGAAACATGGGGAATGGTTGGTGGAGATAAGATTAGGGTGTTCGATACCGATTGTGGCAAGGTTGGCGTGGTGGTTTGCTACGATGTGGAGTTCCCAGAGCTTATCCGGTTACTAGCCAATCAGGGGATGAATATACTGTTTGTGCCATTCCTTACCGATACGCAGAACGGATACATGCGCGTACGCAACTGCGCCATGGCGCGTGCGGTGGAGAACGAGTGCTACGTTGCCATTGCCGGATGCGTTGGCAACCTGCCCAAAGTAAATAATATGGATATCCAATATGCTCAGTCGGCTGTGTTTACCCCATCCGATTTTGCGTTCCCCACCAACAGCATTAAGGCCGAAACCACACCCAACACCGAGATGACGCTGATTGTTGATGTGGATTTAGATCTGCTCAAGGAGTTGCATAACCACGGAAGTGTTCGTATTATGAAGGATCGGCGGAATGATCTGTATGAGCTTAGGCTGAAGAAGGAGTAGGTATTAAAAAAACACCCCAGATCAACAAAATCTGGGGTGTGTTTTTGTGCTATAGACTCTTTAGCACCTCCTCAATGGCCTTATCCAGCTGAGGATCCTTGTTCTCAATTCGATCCTTAAATGTGGTGTTTATGTAGATATCGGGTGCAACACCCTCTAACTCAAGGTTTTTACCATCTAGCGTGTAGCATCCCCAGGCCGGAATCCTTACGAACGAGCCATCCACAAGACCCTTGCCCGATGTGAATATAATCCAGCGGTAGGTTTCGGTGCCAATTAGCTTGCCCAAGCCCAGCTGGCGGAAGCCAGCAGCGGTCATCTCGGCATCGCTAAGGCTATGCTCGTTCATCACCAATACCATTGGTTTACCCGATGGCGCAAAGTTGGGCTGTGGCGATAGCTTACCCTCGCGGTATTTCCACTGTAGGTAGGGCCTTTGCGATAGGAATTGCAGAACGGCATCATGTACATTTCCACCTCGGTTGTACCTTAGGTCGAGAACTAACGCTTCCGCTTTTTCTGCATAGGTGGTCATGTCAATTAGAAACTGGTTTAGCGACCCTTGCCCCATATCCTTCATGTGAACATAAGCAATACTACCGTTACTTTTTTTGGCTACATACTCCTTATTTGCATCAATCCACTCATCGTATAGTAAGCCTGATATTTCACCTGCCAAGAGAGTTGGGATAACCGCTTTCTGCTCCTTACCCTTGCGCAGCAGGGTGAGTTCAATTTCGGGTTTTCGTGTGGGGAACGTGAAGTAAAACTCCCTGTTCACCTTCTCATCAACCCTAACTCCATCAATAGCCACAATAACATCGCCGGGTTGTAGCGGAGGTTCTGTTATGTCGAGGTTTGAGTTTTTAATTATACGCTCAATGCGGTAAGGGTTTGCACTATCGAAAATTGCACCAATGGCAAGGGTGGTGTGCGAGTAGAACGACTTTTCCTCATCGCCCATCGACCGGAATCCCATGTGCGATGCGTTTAGCTCACCCAGCATATCGTTTAGCAAGATACGCAGATTTTCTCGGGTTCTGATGTGTGGCAGGAAGCTGGCGTAGTAATCGCGTTTCTTTTCCCAGTCGATACCGTGGAACATCTCATCGTAAAAATTCTCCAGAATAATGGTCCATGTTTCGTCAAACATCTGGTTAAACTCTGCACGAAGGTTTTTGTTAAAGGCGTGAGAAACGTCAATCTTTTCCAACTTATTACCTTTTAGGTCGGCCTTGTGGATGCTACCGTTGGCCAGGATGTAAAAATCGTTCTTGCCTTGGGCAAGCTGGTAGCCACTGTAGCTGAGCGCGAACTGAGATACCCTTTCGGCCTTGGGGCTTTCGAATGGCTTGTAGGTCATCTTCCAAAGGGCGTTTTCGCCCTTGTCGTGATCCGACTCGAAAAGAAGAATGATCTCTTCGCCTGATTTTACTAGTAATGGAGAGTTTTGCTCTCCTCCAGGTACTCTAACCCTTTCCCAGCGGTTGTGAATATTTGTTAGGTCAAGTTTCACGGTTATGGTGGTGTCCTTCTTGGCATCCTTCTCGAAAAGTTTGTCAAACTCATCGGTTTTAAAATCGGCGAAAAACCTATGAAGGGGAATTCGGTAGATGCTGCTTGAGTTCATTCCCCTAGGGTAGCTGGGCGAAAACCTATCGGTGGTGAAGTAGATATACTTACCATCGGGCGACCATGCTGGCTGCGATTCGGTTACCCCTGTGTTGGTGATATTGATGGTTTTACCTGTGCCTACTTCGTGGATAAAGATATCCTGCTCAAAAGCCCTGAACGCTGTATACGATACGTACATATCGTCGGGCGAAAAGCGTGGGGTTGAACTTTGGAAACCCCAAATCTCATCGGATGCAATGGTGGTAACCTTTCTCGATTTAAAATCGAGGATGTTTACATCGTTCCTGCCGCTAAGGTAAACCCCCTGAGTACGCTTGCTGTTTAGGGTCATTTGCCTGTTGGTTTTCTCATCGGAGGTGAGCTGCTCAGGCTTACTCCTTCCGTTGGCGGCAATGCTAAACCAGTTGGCCCAGCCCTTGTGGGTTTGGCTGTATATAAGGGTTTGGTTGTCGTCTGTCCAAAACACTTCGAACACGCGCTCGTTAGGGTTGGTGGGCATTTGCCTCACAAACTTACCCTTGATGTCGGAGACAAATAGCTGGCCACGCGACACGAACGCAATCTTTTTATTGTCGGGAGAGATATCGAAATTTGATATCTTACCCTCCACGTTAAAGCTGTTCTCCAGCTCAAGGGTTGAGTTGCTATAAAGCGATACGTTAACCTTGCTGCTGGTTTTGGAGGCCACATCGTAAATCCATAGCTGGTAGTCCTTTTCGAAAACAATCTTTTCCCCATTGGCGCTTACCTGGGGTCTTTTCATCGATGCATCGAACTGGGTTAGCTGAATTTTATTGTCATTAACCAGCTGGTACAAATTGTATTCATCGTTGTACTCGTCGGAAACAAGGTAAACGTTACCATTCAAATCAATGGTTGGCCACATGTCCTTGCCCTTATACTGGGTGTGCTGCACAAAACTCTTGGTATTTGGGTTATACGATAGGATTTGGGGGCTATGGTCGCCTTTGTACTTTTTCCTTTGGGTGAACATGAAGCTCTCCCATGAGTCGGTAAAGTAGAAGTCGTTGGTTTGGGGGTGCTGAACAGTATGATGCGGGTTGTTAAAGTAATGCTCGAAAAGCCTTTGGGGGGTTCCGCCAGTAATGGCTACACGGTAGGTAGAGTATAAGTTGTACCTATCCGATGAGAAGTAGATCCATTTAGAGTCCCACGACCAGCTATCGACATGGTCGTTGGCATTGTGAAATGTTAGCTGGGTAATTTCGCCACCCTTGGCAGGCATTACGTAAACATTTTGAGCCCCATTTTGGCTGCCAGTAAAAGCTATCCATTGCCCATCGGGTGAGAAGCGCGGCAGGGTTTCCAAGCCGTCCATGGCGGTTAGCCTGAATGCAGTTCCTCCCTCAGACGAGACTTTCCAAAGGTCGTTCTCGTAGCTGAAAACTACCGACGATCCATCGGGCGAAAGGGTTGGCTCCGTGATGAAGTGAGGTGTTGTGTTTCCTCCATAAATACTGAGCTGTAGAATTAATAAGGAGGCTGTTGCTAGCAAAATTCTTTTCATAAGCGTTGTGTTGTTTTTCGTAGAGTGAAATTAGCTTTAAAAAATATTCAGGAAAATATTAGCGTGATCATTTATCAACTTTAACACATTTGATGAACTGAAATGGCAAAAGTTAAATAAGCGTTTGAATTTGTGTTGAAAAACATCTACCTTTGCGCCGCTTGGAAGACTGGTTTATTCAATAATATTATAAGTAAGTTAAACAATTGCAACACAGTAGTGTTGTTTGTGTATAAACTAAACTATATCTAAATGATAAATGTAAAGGACACTTCGAAGATTGCGCTAATTACAAAGAGCAAGAGTTACAGCTATGGTGAGCTCCTTCAGATGATCGAGAGCTTTGCCCTGCTGTTCAGAGGGAAGGGATACCAAAAGATTGCAATTTATTCGGAGAACCGTGCAGAATGGATTGCCGCTTTTTACGCTGGATTACGCAACGAATGTGTTGTGGTACCTATCGATTTCATGTCATCGACCGATGATGCAAGCTATATTATTAACGATTGCCAACCCGAGATGCTTTTTGCCAGCCCTGCGTTAAAAAAACAGGTGGAGGAGATAAAGCAAAAGGTAACAAATATTCCACAGGTACATATTTTCGGTGAGGATCCCGTTGAGGAAGTGCTAGGCGATGTGGAGTGGTTTGCGCCCGCAGATGCCGAGAAAACAGCCGTTATTATTTACACCTCGGGTACCACTGGTAGCCCAAAGGGTGTGATGCTATCATTTAAAAATATTTTTGCGAACCTCGATGGGGTTTCCAAAAGGGTTGAGATATACACGCACGATAGGCAGGTGCTAATGCTTTTACCTCTCCACCATGTTTTTCCGTTGGCAGGCTCGATGATGGCCCCACTGTACGTTGGCGGAACCATTGTGATGTCGCCCTCAATGCAGTCGGCCGATCTGCTGGAAACCCTAAAAAACAATCAGGTGGTCATCATGATTGGCGTGCCTCGCTTGTATGAGATTCTTTACAAGGGCATTAAATCGAAGATTGATGCAACCCTCATTGGACGCATTTTCTACCAGATTGTAAAGCTTTCAGGAAGCCGCAAGCTGGCGCACAAGATATTCAAGAAGGTGCATGTTAGCTTTGGGGGCCACCTTCAGTTCTTGGTTAGCGGTGGTGCTGCTTTACCCAAGCACGTTGGTACACTGTTCCAAACCCTTGGGTTTGATGTGCTCGAAGGCTTTGGAATGACCGAGGCCGCACCAATGATAACCTTTACCCGCCCAGGTAAGGTGCGCATTGGTTCTCCGGGTCAGGCACTTCCGGGGGTTAAGGTTGAGATTCGCGATGGAGAGATTGTTGCCAAGGGCGAAAACGTGATGCAAGGATACTACAACCGACCCGATGAAACCGCCGATGTGCTTAAGGATGGATGGCTTTACACCGGCGACCTTGGTCGACTCGATAGGGACGGGTACCTATACATAACAGGACGTAAAAAGGACATAATCATCCTATCGAGTGGTAAAAATATTAACCCTGTTGAGCTGGAGATATCATTCGAGAAGAATTTCGATGTGGTGAAGGAGGCAGGTGTATTTTTACATAACAATCATCTACATATTGCTATTCTACCGAATCAGGAGTTGCTCACAGAGATGGGTGTTCAGGATATTAATGCCTACTTTAAAAGTGAGGTTATTCCAGCTTTCAATAGTAAGCTATCGCCATATAAGCGTATTTTAAAGTTTGCCATTGTAAGTAGCGAACTCCCCCGAACCCGTTTGGGTAAGATTCAGCGCTTTAAGCTAGCCGAGCATGCATTGAAATCGCAGGGTAAAAAGGAAAAAGCAGAGAACTACGAGGCCACCGAGTACTACATGGCCGTTAAGGGTTATATTGAGTCGCAGATTGATTTTGATATCCAACCAAGTCATCACGTTGAGTTTGATCTCGGTCTCGATTCGCTTAACAAGATGGGCCTTATTGATTATATAGAGAAAAGTTTTGGCGTGAAGATGGACGAGAAGAAACTCATCAGTTTCCCCACTTTGAGCCATATGGCCGAGTATATAAGGGAGAAAAGGCAGTGGTTCAAGGACGAGACCCATAGCTGGGCCGAAACGCTCAAAGAGAAAGTGGATGTTAAGCTGCCCAAGTCATGGCCTACCCATAATATCTTTAAGAGCTTAGCAAAGTATGCATTTAAGGTGTACTTCCGCTTTCATGGCGAGGGGGTCGAAAATATTCCTGAAGGGCCATGTATTATCACGCCTAATCACCAAAGTTTTATCGATGGCCTATTCGTTGCCGCATTCCTTAAGCGTAAGGTGTTTAAGGAGACCTATTTCTATGCTAAGAAGAAGCACGTGAATAATGCATTCCTTCGTTTCTTAGCCCGAACCAACAATGTTATTGTTGTCGATTTGGAGAGCAATATAAAGGAATCTATCCATCAAATGGCCGCTGCGCTTAAAGAAGGGCGTAAGGTGATCATATTCCCCGAGGGAACGCGTTCGAAAACTGGTGAACTTGGAGAGTTTAAGAAGACCTTTGCCATACTGAGCACCGAGCTCGATGTGCCGGTTGTTCCAGTGGCCATTGAGGGGGCCGATAAGGCATTGCCAGTGGGAGCAAAGATTCCTCGCCCATGGAAACGTGTAAACGTAACTTTCCTTGAGCCAATTCAGCCCCAAGGTCATACTGCCGAAACCCTTGTTGACGGAGTTCACGAGAAGATTGAAGAGGTTCTTACCGGACAGGCTAGCTAAAATATTACTACGATAACCTGAAAGGGAGAGGGGGCCTCTCCCTTTTTTTGTTACCCAACAGTTCGTAAATAGATGTCAGGTATTGGCTAGGTGCCAATCCAAGCATATGGCTTTTCCTCTATTCTGGTCGTAAATTTTAAACCGACCATTGCCCATATGATGCAATAAAAACCCCTGGTTGGTGAGGTTTGTTCTATCCAAACATTAGGGCCTTTTGGAGTGCTTGGCCCCTTATATATCAATCCTCGTATTGATTGTATAGCCTATTTGAATCTCGTAGTAGCCATTTACGTTGGATTTTACAAGAGTGAACTCCCTGTCGTGATGATCATCCAAAGTCCATACCTGGATGTTTGAACCACGCTGAATGGGTGTTGAGGCCGATGGTCGGCCTGGAATATCCCAGTAGCCTCCATTGTCCTTGCCGTAATTTATGGCCGACTGGATATAGAACTTTCTGCCCGTAGGCATTTCGGTTGGGGTTTGTGAGTGTAGCTGCAAAGCAAAAAGCATTGCCATTTCTAGTACGATGAGTTTTGTGCGCTTCATATGAACTAAATATTTTATGTATATTTTATTGGTTGCAATTAAGATGAGTTTTGAATTTTTTTTAAGGACATTTTATGTGTTATAAATTAATGTGCTAATGTGTATTTGTGGATCATTGTTGTCCGGGGAAATTAATGCTACAAAATAAGATCCTTCACTCCACTGCGTTACGCCTGCTTGCCAGCAGGCAAGTTCAGGATGACAGTGCGTTATAAATTGAAGGGGAGAGGGGGGGGCTTGGTGGCGGCTTCGCCGCCACCAAGCCCCCCCTCTCCAAACATTATGAATAGCCTGTCATTTCGACCGAAGGGAGAAATCTTTAAAAGGTTTACCGGACACTACTGTTTGTGGATATTTTATTAATATGACAATCCGTTTCGATACCAAAACATCGAATCGTCATTGCGAATCCGCCAGCCGGCGGATGAAGCAATCTTTATTTCACTGAATACGAATAGATTGCTTCGTCATAAAAAACACTCCCTGCCTGCCGCCTGCCTGCCGCCTGCCTGCCGCCTGCCTGCCGGCAAAGGCAGGGCAAAGGCAGGGCAAAGGCAGGGCAAAGGCAGGGCAAAGGCAGGCTCGCAATGACGTATTCTTATATTTTAACTTTAGGTATGTTAGCGGACAATCATATTTATTAATATCCTAAATTGTTTTCATGTTTTAAGCATCTTCTAAAAGAAAAACGCAATGTTGTAACATATGATACATTTTTCCCTTACCCTATACCGTATGTTTGTAGTGCGAAACCGAAGAAAGGTTTCAAACAAAAAAACGAAAACAAAAATACTACAAATATGAAGAGGGATATCATTACAATCGATCGTGATTTGTGCAACGGATGTGGACAATGCGTTACCGGATGCCATGAGGGCGCCCTACAAATGATTGATGGCAAGGCCGTGCTCATTAGCGAGTTGATGTGCGATGGCCTTGGCGCCTGCATTGGCGATTGCCCAGAGGGAGCCATAACCATTGAGCATCGCGAGGCCGAGGCTTACGATGAGGCGCTTACCATTAGCAAGATGGTTGGCAATGGCAAGAATACTGTAATTGCCCACCTAAAGCATTTGAAGGATTATAACGAGAAGGAATACCTGCGTCAGGGCGTAGAGTGGCTTTTGGCCAATCAGGATAAGCTTGATTTTAAAGTTGAGGATGTGCTGCACGCTGTGCATGATCACCAAAAGGCCGATGCCTGCGGATGTGGCGATAGCACGCCCCAGCCAAAACCCCAAGCGCATCATCTTCACGCTGGCGGCGGATGTCCCGGTTCGGCAGCACGTGCCTTTGGAGGTGGTGCTGTATCAGCAGCAACCAATGGCAATGCAATGGTTTCGGGACAATCGGAGCTAACGCACTGGCCTGTGCAGCTGCACCTAATCAACCCCAATTCGGGACACTTCAAAGGATCGAACCTGCTGCTTGCTGCCGACTGCGTGGCGTTTTCCATGGGCAACTTCCATAGCGACTACCTAAAGGGTAAAACCCTAGCCATAGCATGCCCTAAGCTCGACTCCAACAAGGATGTGTACGTTGAGAAGATTACAGCGCTTATTGATAGCGCTCAGGTAGATACCATTACGGTGATGAAGATGGAGGTTCCATGCTGTGGAGGGCTACTGCAGCTAGCCAAAATGGCTATGGATAGAGCACAGCGCAAGGTGCCCATCAAGCTAATTACGGTTGGCATTCAGGGCGAGGTTCTGGAGAGCAGCTGGGTGTAGCAACGCGTCATTGCGAGGTGCGTTTTTTGCACCGTGGCAATCTTTATTAGTTGAGAAAGAGATTGCTTCGCTTCGCTCGCAATGACGAAACTTTCAATCACCCAATCACCCAATCACTCAATCACCCAATCAATCAATCAATCAATCAACCAATCAATTAATAATTTTCACTAACTTGTTTAACAAGCTAACTTAAAAACTTACAACTATGAGCATGTTCTGTTTTCAGTGCCAAGAGGCAGCAAAAGGTACAGGTTGCACCATAAAGGGTGTATGCGGAAAAACCGATGACCTAGCAAAAACTATGGATCTACTATTGTTCACCCTAAAGGGGATGAGCGTTTATAGCTCGGCTCTGCGTGAGCAGAAAAAGTACGAGAATCCTATCGTGAACAAGTTCATCTTCGATGGGCTATTCATGACCATTACCAACGCCAACTTCGACAAGAAAGTTATTGCCGATCGCGTTACCCGTGGTCTTGAGCTACGCAACTCGCTTCGCGAGGAGTGCAAAAAGCAGGGTGTAACCGTTAACGAGACCTTTGAGGGCTGCACTTGGCAAGGAACTCCCGACCAGTACGAGGCAAAAGCCGAAACGGTAGGCGTGCTTTCCGAAACCAATGAGGATATCCGTTCGCTTAAGGAGCTAATTATCTACGGAGTAAAAGGTATGGCTGCCTATACCGAGCACGCTTTCAACCTTGGCCATGAGGATGTAACCATCTACGAGTTTATGCAGCGCGCTCTGGCATCAACTACTCAAAACCTTAGCGTTGACGAGCTGGTTGCCCTAACCCTCGAAACTGGTAAGTTTGGCGTTTCGGCAATGGCTCTTCTCGATAAGGCCAACACAACAAGCTACGGAAATCCTGAGATCACCAAGGTTAACATTGGCGTTAGCAACAAGCCTGGTATTCTAATTAGTGGTCACGACCTAAAGGATATGGAGGAGCTGCTAGCCCAAACCGAGGGAACTGGAGTTGATGTGTACACTCACAGCGAGATGCTACCGGCCAACTACTACCCAGCATTTAAAAAGTACAAGCACTTTGTGGGTAACTACGGCAGCAGCTGGTGGAAGCAGAAGGAGGAGTTCGAGACCTTCAACGGTCCAATCCTTTTCACTACCAACTGTATTGTTCCGCCAAGCGAGAAGGCAACTTACAAGAATAGGGTATTCACAACTGGCGCAGCTGGTTATCCTGGTAGCAAGCACATTGCTAACCGTGAGCCCGGTAAGCAGAAAGATTTCTCTGAGATTATTGAGATGGCTAAAACTTGCCAACCACCTACTGAAATTGAAACTGGCGAGATTGTTGGCGGATTTGCTCACGCGCAGGTGTTTGCCTTGGCCGACAAGGTGGTTGATGCTGTTAAGTCGGGCGCTATTCGCAAGTTTGTTGTAATGGCAGGTTGCGATGGCCGTATGAAGGATCGTAACTACTACACCGAGTTTGCCGAGAAGTTGCCCAAGGATACAGTAATCCTTACCGCTGGTTGCGCTAAGTATCGCTACAACAAGTTACCTTTAGGCGATATAGGTGGAATTCCTCGCGTGCTCGATGCTGGTCAGTGTAACGACTCGTACTCACTTGCCGTTATCGCCATGAAGCTTAAGGAGGTGTTCGAGCTGAACGACATAAACGAGCTACCCATTGCCTACAACATTGCTTGGTACGAGCAAAAGGCAGTAATCGTTCTGCTTGCGCTGCTATACCTAGGCGTTAAGAACATCCATTTAGGTCCAACGCTTCCAGCGTTCCTTTCGCCAAATGTAGCCAACGTGCTAGTGAACAATTTTGGCATTGGAGGGATTACTACAGTAGATGAGGATATTAAGTTGATGATTGGATAAATCATTAGAAAAAGTTGGCAAAAGGCAGTTGGCAATGGGATTTTCGAATCGCCAACTGCTCATTGCCAATTGCCAACAATAAAAATAACAACTATGACCAATGAATTTGTAAAAGGCCAAAAGTTCAGCTTCGTGAACGAGGTGGACTACTCCAGCGGAGGAATTGTTAGCAAAAACGTGCTGAAGCGCCCAACGGGCAATATATCGCTATTTGCTTTTGATAAGGGTGAGAGCCTAAGCACCCACACCGCACCATTCGATGCCACCGTTCAGGTGCTCGAGGGTAAAGCCCGCATTGTGATTGGTGGCGAGGGTCACGAATTGGTGGCCGGCGAAACCATTATTATGCCTGCTGGCATTCCCCACAGCGTGGAGGCCACCGAAAAGTTTAAGATGCTGCTAACTATGATTAAGGAATGATTATAGAACGCTGATAACGCAGATTCGACAGATTTTCGCCGATATAAAATTAAAAAATCTGTGTTAATCCTTCCGATCAGCGTCATCTGCGTTCCATCAAAATCCAATACTAATGGACAACGAAATTATCTGCACCTGCATGGAGGTTACCCGTGGACAGATTGTAGCCGCCATAAATGAGAAGGGTTGCAAAACCCTTGAGGATATACAGCGCGAAACCGAAGCCTGCACCGTGTGTATGAGCTGCGAGGAAGATATTCAGGGTATACTCAACGATGAATTGTCAAAATAAAAATACTTATTATGAATACCAGACACCTATCGGACGCCCCTTTTAAGGATACACCCCACAAGGTTGATGTTCGCGAAATGTATAATCACCCCGATGCGCAGGTTATGCACATTACCCTGCAGCCGGGCGAATCGTTAAAACCCCATAAAACGCCTGTCGATGTTTTTTTCTATGTGTTGGAAGGGAATCCAACAATCCATATTGACGACCAGGCCATTGCCTATCCAAGGGATACCATAATTGAAAGCCCCAAGGATATTGTACACTACCTTAGCAATGAGAGCAGCGAGGTGGCTCGAATTCTTGTGGTCAAAACGCCAAATCCACAAACCAAAAGGACTTTGTAAAGCATAAGGGAATCGTATCTCGGTTCCCTTTTTTAGTATTCCAATCCAATTTGTTGCCTAACCCTATCCAAGGTTTGGTGTAGTAGCAAACTTTTGCTTAATGGGTACTCTGCCGATTGTAATTCCCCTCTGTTTAAGCAACCGATAACTTCCTTAATCTCATACTGATAGCCAAAACCTTGCTCATCGAAAGCGTAATGATGGATTTGGCCATCAATCACTGCATCTAAGCTGGTTGGCTCGTGCCATTTGCTGTACATCCTGATGTATCCTTTTGTCCCGGCAATTAGGGCTTCCGAGGGAGCATTCACAAGGAATGAAGAGGATAAGCTGGCTGTTACCCCTTGCTGGTTGTATTTTAAAATGATATTACAATTCTCGTCAACTCCCGTTTGCCCAATCACTGCCGATGCTAAAATCTCATCGGGCTTGCCGGCCAATTCCAAGGCAAAGAAAACCGGATAAATACCAATGTCGAGCAGCGAGCCACCGCCCAACTCCTTGTTGAATAGCCTTTTGGTTGTGTCGTATTCGGCCCTAAAGCAGAAGTTTGCCTGAATGTACTTTACCTCGCCAATCTGCCCCTCCTGAACCAGTTCGTAACATTTGCGAAAAGATGGAATAAATTTGGTCCACAACGCTTCCATCAAAAACTTTTTTCTTCCCGATGCTACCCTTTTCAGCTCGTTAACCTGAGCGGCATTCATCCCCATCGGCTTTTCGCACAGCACATGCTTGCCGTTTTGCAGGCAGAGCAATGAATGCTCGAAATGGAAGGTATGGGGCGATGCGATGTACACAATGTCAACATTAGGATCTTTTGCCAGCTCCTCGTACGATTCGTAAGCGATTTCAGCATTAAACTTGTTGGCAAACGCTTGCGCCTTGAATAGGCTTCGCGATGCAACAGCGTAAAGGTTAGCCCCATCAACCAGCTTAAGGTCCGATGCAAACTTTTCGGCAATTTTACCGGGTGCTATTATGCCCCAATTCCATTTTTTTGCCATCTTCGAATTCTATTTTGATTTTTCCAGTTGCTACCACAAATATAAAGTAGTATTTCAACAATATATCAATTCATTGGCTTGTTCGGTTTTCTTGGTTGATTAAACCCCAACCGTAAAACATCATCCAAAGAGAATACAAAAAAATGTACTAATCATCATATCAGTAAATCAAACCTAAAATTTTATGAGACGATTTCTTCTATCGGCCTTTCTAATTTCTTTTGCAACGCTCTTCTCGTTTTCTCAGAATGAGCCTGTTACAAAGGCAAACTACGAGTTGGCCTCGCGGTTCTCGCCAAACCGAATCAGAAAAATGGTTTTCAGCACATCGGTTGATGCCCATTGGCTAAAGAATAGCACCCGCTTTTGGTATACCTACGAGACCAGCGAGGGGGAAAATTATTACATTGTCGATCCTGCAAAAAAATCAAAAAGCTTAATGTTCGACAACGTGAAGATGGCTGCCGACATCTCTAGGCTAACGCTAGATCCGTTCGATGCACAGAATATTCCCATCAAAAACCTGAAGTTTTTGGATGATGAGGATCTCATCCAGTTCGAGATAAAAAGCACCCTGGTTGATGAGGATAAGGAGGATGACGAGGAGGATGATATGACCGAAAACCAAGGCCAACGCAAAAAAGGTAAGAATGGTAAGCCCGACAAGAAGACGTGGTACTTCGAGTACAACATCAAAACAGGCAAGCTAACCATGCTCGACGATTATAAAAAGCCAAAGGATAGGCCCGACTGGGCAAATATTTCGCCCGATGGCGAGAAGGTTGTTTTTGCCCGTAACCACAACCTATTCTGGATGGATAAGGAGAGCTACGAGAAGGCTCTTAAGAACGAGAAGGACTCTACCATCGTTGAGCATCAGCTAACTTGGGATGGTGAAGAGGATTACAGCTACGGTTCGGGCTGGAGGGGAGAGGACAATGTGGAGAAGGAGAAGAATAAGGACAAGCGCAAGGGCGCTTGGGCTTTATGGTCGCCCGACTCAAAAATGATTGCCCTTACCCGCTCCGATATGCGCAAGGTTAAGGATCTGTGGGTAATTAAAACCCTTTCGAATCCTCGCCCAACCCTCGAGTCGTACAAGTACCATATGCCCGGCGAGAAGGATGCACCCATTGAGGAGATGCTGGTCTTCAACTTTGTAGACTCCCTTCCTGTAAAGGTAAATGCTGATGCTTTTCCTGACCAAACGCTTTCCATCCAGTCGGCTCCCCGTTTACACAAGGAGCGCGACGACGATTACGTTGCCCGTAAGTGGCTGGCCGATTCCAATAACCACTTCTACTTCACCCGCACCTCGCGCGATTTGAAAAGAATCGATATTTGCCAAGTCGATCCTACAACAGGTGAGGTTAAAACCGTTATTGAGGAGCGCCTAAATACCTACGTTGAAACCCGTCCGCTGGGTGTAGTGAACAACGGAAGGGAGCTAATCCATTGGTCCGAGCGCGACGGATGGGCACATTTTTATCTGTATGATGGACAAGGCAACCTGAAGAACCAAATCACCTCTGGCCCATACCATGCCGAGCGAATTGTTAATATTGACGAGAAAAATCGAGTTCTGTATTTTACAGCCAATGCGGTTCAGCCCAACGAGGATCCATACTACGAACATCTTTACAGCATCAATTTTGATGGCTCTGGTTTGAAGTTACTGAATCCAGGCAACTACAACCATAGCGTTTCTATGGACGATGACAATAAGTTCTTTGTAAATAACTATTCAAGGGTTAATACCATTCCCAAGTCGGAGCTAAGGGATAGCAAGGGCAATAAGATTATGGATTTGGAGGAGGCCGATCTTAGCTTGCTTTTTGCTGCTGGTTACCAGTTCCCAGAGCCATTTAGGGTTAAGGCCGATGATGGTAAAACCGACATATATGGTGTGATGTACAAACCATTCGATTTTGACTCCACCAAATTATACCCACTAATTCAGTACGTTTACCCAGGCCCACAAACCGAGGCGGTTGATAAGTCGTTCTCGGCTCGTATGGACAGGACCGATCGCTTGGCACAGATGGGCTTTGTTGTAATTACCGTGGGTAATCGTGGTGGCCATCCCAACCGCTCCAAGTGGTACCACAACTATGGGTATGGTAATCTGCGCAACTATGGCCTAGCCGATAAGAAGGCTGCTGCCGAGCAGCTGGCCAATAGGCACAAGTTTATCGATATTAACAAGGTGGGTATTCATGGCCACTCGGGTGGAGGTTTCATGTCAACTGCCGCAATGTTGGTTTATCCCGATTTCTTCAAGGTGGCCGTTTCCAATGCGGGTAACCATGAGAATAACATCTACAACCGCTGGTGGAGCGAGAAGCACCATGGCGTAAAGGAGGTTACCGATACTACCGGCAAAACCAACTTTGAGTACAGCATCGACAAGAACTCGGAGCTGGCCAAAAACCTGAAAGGGAAACTTCTTCTAACTACTGGAGAGATCGATAACAACGTTCACCCAGGCCTTACCATCCGTATGGCCAATGCATTGATAAGGGCAAATAAGCGTTTCGATTTCTTCATGTACCCCGGTCAGCGGCACGGCTATGGCGATATGACGGAGTACCACTTCTGGCTAACGGCCGATTACTTTGCCAAGCACCTGCTGGGCGACTACTCAACCAATGTAGATATGCTTGAGATGAATAGGGACATTGAGCTGAAAAGATAATACCTGCCAGATAATGGGGAAAGGGCTGCTCGGATTAATACTGGGCAGCCTTTCCTCATTAAAATGCCTAGCGTACTTGTATTGTCGATAGTTTGATCTCTGTTTTATAACCCTTATTTATAATCAAACTAAATTGTAAACTTCCCCCTACATCATTATTATCAAAAGTTAAAGAAAATTATTTTTGTACTCTGTTTTCAAAATATTACTGAATGGCAAGAAGGATTAAAACCGTTGATCATCTTGGTTGGGTTAAGGAAATTGATTCGGATAAAATAGTAGTAAATATTTTAAGCCAATCGGCTTGTGCTGGGTGTCATGCAAAGGGAGCCTGCGGGTTGGGCGATAGCGCAGAGAAGTTGATCACCGTTGTAAAGCCAAATCATAAGCTTAAAGTGGGCGAGAGCGTTAAGGTTATCCTCAAGCAATCAATGGGGTTTCAGGCCCTATTCTTAGGATACGTTATGCCATTTTTGGCAATGCTTATCGTGCTCATTGCATTAACGTCAATGAGCATAAGTGAGGCAAAGGCAGGATTGGCCTCGCTTGCCATATTGGTTCCCTACTATTTTATTCTATATCTTTTTAAGGATAGGATCTCCAACCATTTTACATTCGAAATTGAATCAACTTAATTCATAGGATGGCATGAGTTATTCCATTATTCTTTATACCGTTTTAATGCTCAGCGTACTTGGTGTGCTGGCGGCGGTAATTCTATACTTTGTTGCCCAAAAGTTTAAGGTGTACGAAGATCCTCGTATCGATGAGGTTGAGGCAGTGCTGCCTGGAGCCAACTGTGGTGGATGCGGATACCCCGGTTGTAGAGGTTTTGCCGAAGCTTTTGTTAAGGCCGATGATATTAGTACGTTTTTTTGCCCCGTTGGAGGTAACGAAACGTCGGCAGCAGCAGCCAAAGTGGTTGGCAAGAGTGCTGTCGAACAGGCGCCAATGGTAGCCGTTGTGCGTTGCTCGGGATCACCCGATCATCGACCAAAAACCAGTATCTACAACGGAGCTACTTCATGTAAGGTGGCTACAACCCTGTTTAGCGGCGATACCGGCTGTCAGTACGGATGTCTTGGGCTAGCCGATTGTGTCGATGCCTGTACATTCGATGCTATCTATATGGATGAGAAGACTGGCCTTCCGGTTGTAATTGATGACAATTGTACTGCCTGTGGAGCTTGTGTTACTGCTTGTCCAAAAGATATTATTGAACTTCGCAAGAAAGGCCCCAAGGGTAAACGAATTTTTGTGTCCTGTATCAACAAGGATAAGGGTGGCATGGCCAAAAAATCGTGCTCGGTTGCTTGCATAGGCTGCAACAAGTGCGTAAAGGTTTGTCCACACGATGCCATCACGCTGGAGAATTTCCTTGCATACATCGATTACGATAAGTGTAAACTTTGCCGCAAGTGCGTTGATGAGTGCCCAACGGATGCCATTCTTGAGGTGAATTTCCCTCCCAAAAGAAAGAAGGTGGAGGAGGAAGCTAAAACTGAAAGTGTATAGTTAACAGTTAGAATAATGAATATCGATTGACGATTTTTGAGTTGAGTTTAATTAACGCTTTATCATTCGTAAGTCGACATTCATCATTTGATATACAATACAAGTGAGTATGTTAAAGACTTTTCCTAAAGGCGGGGTACATCCCCCAGAGAATAAGTTTTCGGCCAGCAAGCCTATTGAGGTTTTACCTTTACCTAAGCAGGTTGTGATCCCCATATCGCAGCATATAGGTGCCCCAGCAGCAGCTGTGGTAGCCAAGGGCGATAAGGTGGTGGTGGGCCAGGTTATTGCCAAAGCCTCTGGCTTTGTATCGGCCAATATCCACTCGTCAGTTTCGGGGGTTGTGGCTTCGCTCGACCCAGTGCTCGATTCCACTGGCTACAAGAAGCCAGCCATTACCATTACCGTTGAGGGCGATGAGTGGCTTCCTGAGATTGACAGGAGTTCTGACCTCAAAAAGGATATCAATCATAGCGCAGAGGAGATTGTGGCAAGGATAAACGAGGCCGGTATAGTAGGACTGGGCGGAGCAACTTTTCCCTCGCACGTAAAGTTATCAATCCCCAAAGGGAAAAAGGCCGATGTGCTTATAATTAACGGTGTGGAGTGTGAGCCTTACCTCACATCGGACCACAGGCTTATGCTCGAGAAGGCCGATGAGCTAATGGTTGGCATCTCCATCCTTAAAAAAGCGCTCGGCGTTGAACGTGCCCTAGTTGGCGTTGAGAACAACAAGCCCGATGCAATTGCCCATTTAAAGCAGATTGCTGCAGGCTACAACGGTATAGAGGTATATGCCTTGAAGGTAAAATACCCTCAGGGGGGCGAAAAGCAGCTAATCAAAGCGCTTATCAACCGCGAGGTGCCATCGGGTGGCCTTCCCATAGATGTTGGCACAGTGGTTCACAACGTCGGAACAGCATTTGCGGTTTACGAGGCTGTGCAAAAAAATAAGCCATTAATTGAGCGCGTGGTAACCGTTACAGGTAAAAAGTTGGCGAAGCCTGGCAACTTCATGGTGCGCATAGGTACCCCAATATCAATGCTTATCGAAACAGCTGGTGGTGTTCCGGAGGATACTGCCAAGGTGGTAAATGGTGGCCCCATGATGGGTAAGTCGCTTAGTACAGTTGACGTGCCTGTAACCAAGGGCACCTCGGGAGTAATTCTGTTTCCCGCAAACGAGTCATTGCGACCAGCGGTGCAGCCATCATGCATTCGCTGTGGTAGGTGTATCAGCGCATGCGCTATGGGGCTGGAGCCATACCTTCTCATCCGCCTATCGCAGCGCAAAATGACCGAGCGAATGGAGGAGGAGCGTATACTCGACTGTATGGAGTGCGGATCGTGTAGCTACGTTTGCCCCGCCAACCTGCCGCTGCTCGACTATATCCGCTTGGGTAAAGGCGATGTGAGCGCAATGATTAGGGCACGAAAAAACTAGTTCAGCTTAAAAACAGATGATATAAAATCTAGAATAATGAACAAACTACTTGTTGTATCACCCTCACCTCATGTTCACAGTGGCGATTCAACTCCACGGTTGATGTACAACGTGGTGCTGGCGCTAATACCTGCACTGGCGGTTACGCTTTTTTACTTCGGGTTAGGAGCCTTAATTGTTACCGCAATCTCCATTGTGTCGTGTTTGGTGTTCGAGTTCTTAATTCAAAAGTATTTGCTAAAGGTTAAGCCCTCCATCTCCGATGGCTCAGCTCTGGTTACTGGTTTAATTCTTGCCTTTAACCTCCCTGCAAATCTTCCATGGTGGATTGTGGTAATTGGTGCTCTGGTTGCCATTGGTGTTGGCAAAATGACCTTTGGCGGACTTGGGCGTAATCCATTTAACCCAGCTCTGGTAGGGCGTGTGTTCTTGCTAATATCTTTTCCAGTGCAAATGACCAGCTGGCCCTTGCCCATTGAGTCGCGCATGAGGTATATTGATGCAGCTACTGGTGCAACTCCCCTAGCAATTGTTAAAGAAGGGTTAAGCAAGGGTGAGTCTATGAGTTCGCTTGCCGACCAAATACCTAGCCATATGCAGCTGTTTATGGGCGCTATGGGTGGTTCGCTGGGCGAGATAGCCGCCTTCGCTCTGCTCATCGGCTTTGTTTGGATGCTTATTACCAAGGTTATCACATGGCATATTCCTGTTTCTATTTTTGCAACCATTGGTATTTTCACGGGGATCTTGTGGTTGATTAACCCCGAGGCGAATGCCGACCCCATTTTTCACCTGATTACTGGAGGGGTAATGCTTGGGGCAATATTCATGGCCACCGATTATGTAACCTCACCCATGCATCCCAAAGGGATGTGGGTATTTGGAATTGGGATAGGGGTTATTACCGTGGTAATACGTGTTTGGGGTGCTTACCCCGAGGGGATTTCATTCGCAATCTTAATCATGAATGCTTTTGTACCACTTATTAATCGATATATGAAACCAACTAGATTCGGAGAGGAACTTTAAATGAAGAATCTTAAATGATAAATGTTTAATTTGCAGAAGTATGGGTGATAGGGATCTGAAAATAAGAACAAAGCAATTTGCACATGAATGTGTAAAGATTTCCCTACAATTTCCAAAAACTAAGTTAGGGTTACATCTTCAAGGGCAACTAATTAGATGCTCAACATCCGTAGCAGCAAATTATCGCGCAGCCTGTATTGCCCAAACCAAAAAAGGTTTTATTTCAAAATTAAGCATTGTAATTGAGGAAGTTGATGAATCAAATTTTTGGTTAGTATTTGCTAAAGATGAAAATATCTTGCCAAATTCAGACTCATTGAAAGCGTTAATACAAGAAATTTTTATATCATCCAGAAAAACAGCACAAAAAAATGATGAAACACAGCTTATTAATCATTAGTCATTTAACATTAAACATTTCATAGCATGGCTAAAGAGTCTAATTTTAAGAATATGACGCTAACGCTGTTTGTTGTAACGCTGTTGGCATCGGCTAGCTTAGGGTTTGTGTACAGCTTTACCAAAGGGCCAATCGAAAATGCACAGAATGCTAAGATTAATGGAGCCATTAGCTTGGTGTTACCCGATTTTGATAATACCCCCGCTGCTGAAAGTTTTACCCGCGAGATTGATGGTGGATTGTTAACCTTTTATCCAGCCTCGAAAGGTGGAGAACCTGTAGGTATGGCCATACAAACTTTCACTAAGAATGGGTTTAGCGGACAAATTGACCTGATGGTTGGTTTCTTACCCGATGGTTCAATTCACGCAATAGAGGTGATAAATCATAAAGAAACACCCGGATTAGGCGATAAGATGGAGAGTGGAAAATCGGATTTTAATGTGCAGTTTAAGGGAAAAAATCCAAAGGATTTTAAGCTGTCGGTTACTAAAGATGGGGGCGATGTGGATGCCATTACTGCCTCAACAATTAGTTCAAGAGCCTACTGCGATGCCGTTGAACGCGCGTATAATGCATTTGTAAAGGAAGGAGGAGCCAAATGAGTCAACTTACTAATTTTACCAAAGGTTTTGTAAAGGAGAATCCAGTTTTTGTTTTGCTACTGGGTATGTGTCCAACCCTTGGAACCACAACAAGCGCAGTGAATGGACTTGGTATGGGATTAGCCACAACATTTGTGCTTGTTATGGCAAACGTGGTTATTTCGTTGGTTAAAAATGTAATTCCTGCCAAGGTGCGTATTCCATCGTACATTGTAATTATTGCTTCATTCGTAACCATGGTTGATTTAAGCATGGCTGGGTTTTTGCCCGCTCTGCACGCTCAGCTAGGATTGTTTATTCCCCTTATTGTAGTTAACTGCATTGTATTGGGTAGGGCAGAGGCTTTTGCATCAAAAAATACTGTTGGTTCATCATTAATTGATGGCTTGGGGATGGGGCTAGGATTTTCGTTTGCCTTAACCTTGTTGGGAGCTGTAAGAGAACTATTGGGCAGCGGCAAGGTGTTTGGCCTTTCAATTTACCCCGATACCTACGGAATGTTAGTGTTTATTCTTGCACCTGGTGCTTTTATCGCATTGGGTTATCTAACGGCAATTATGAATAGGCTAGCCAAAAAATAAAAAATCGAAGCTATGGAATATATCATCATTATAATTTCGGCAGTTTTTGTCAACAATATCGTGTTGGCGCAGTTCCTTGGAATATGTCCTTTCCTAGGGGTTTCGAGTAAGGTTGAAACAGCAATAGGTATGAGTGGTGCGGTTACCTTTGTGATGACCATAGCCGCAATTGTTACATACCTAATTATGCATTACGTTCTTATTCCGTTGGAAATTGGGTATATGCAAACAGTTGCCTATATTCTTGTTATTGCCTCATTGGTGCAGATGGTGGAGATTATTTTGAAAAAGGTGAGCCCAGCGCTGTATCAAGCCCTTGGTGTGTTCCTTCCGCTAATCACTACTAACTGTGCCATTCTTGGGGTAGCAATCCTTCTGGTGCAAAAGGAGTTCAATTTGCTGGAGAGCGTTGTGTTTGCCATTGCCAATGCCGTGGGATTTGCGCTTGCGCTCATCGTTTTTGCAGGTATACGCGAGTCGCTCGATCTTGTTGATTTGCCAAAAGGAATGAAAGGCGCGCCCATAGCACTGGTTGTTGCAGGTATTTTAGCCCTCGCATTCATGGGATTTGCCGGAATAGTATAGGTCTTAAATATCCAGCCTAACCGAAAGGCCATCCCGCTAATCGGAGAGAGATTAGCAGGATGGCCTTTCTGCTTCCCCTTTACAGCTCGCTTAGTACACCGCCAGTGTGCCAAAAAAGGATATTCTTGTTTGATTCAAATTTACCATTAGTTAGATAGTGAATCGCCCCAGCAGCCGCTTTGGCCGTGTAGGTGTTGTCGAGGAGTATGCCCTCGTGTTCGGAGAATAGCCTAATGGCTTCAGCCGATTCCTTTGATGCAATGCCATAGCCCGGGCCAACAAAATTGGTGTCAACCGTCAATTCCGACCTGTCAATTGTAAATGGTTGACCTAACCTTTCGAGCACGGGTTCGGCGCAGCTGCTAATGCTTTGGGCTAGCTGGTCGAAGCTATTGTCGGCGCTTACGCCGATGATTTGGATTTTGTCGAGGCCATAAAGCCTTTTGCCAATCTCGAGGCCTGCCTGCGTGCCGCCCGATGAGGTGGAGTGGATGATATAATCGAATTCTATCCCTAGCTCATCTTGCTGCTGCTTGAACTCTTTCATAGCATTTATAAACCCTAAGCAACCCACAGCGTTGGATGCCCCAAGAGGAATGATGTATGGTTTTTTGCCATTCCGTTTAAAATCCTCAAAAACCTCCTTCATCTTCATATCTCGCTCATCTCTTGTAGCAACGTAATGGATAGGCACTCCCAGCATTAGGTTTACCCTATGGTTGCCAGTTGCCACCTGTGGTTTTTCGCCATTTTGAATCAGGATGCAATTCAACCCAATCCGCTTGCATACCTGGGCTGTAATGCGAGCGTGATTCGATTGTACCGCACCACAGGTTATTATGGTATCTGCACCTTGGGTAATGGCCTCGGCAAGTGAGTACTCGAGTTTCCGCAGCTTATTGCCCCACACCAGCTGGCCAATAAAATCGTCGCGCTTGATCAAAAGCCGAGGGCTTGTTGGAAATGCTTTGGTTATTCTCTTGCACTCCTCAATGGGGGTATTTAGGTTGGAAAGGGAAAGCTTGCTGATGGATTCAAACACCTGAATAGCCTTATTCATCTTATAAAGATTTAATGATTATCCGTTATGATGCCTAAAACCTTTACGTCATTGCGAACCACGAAGTGCTCGACGAAGTTAAACCCTCGTGCTTTGTGGTTTGAAGCAATCTATAAAATCCTGTTAATTAAAAGATTGCTTCATCCGCCGGCTGGCGGATTCGCAATGACGTGTCGTTGTAATCAACTCATTTGTCATAGGCATTATAGCGGATAATCATAAAAGATTTTTTAAACGCAAAGTTTATGAGTGAGCACGAGTTGCCTGTGTAATTGCTTAAATCTAAAGCACTAAAGGATATCTGAAAGATTTGGGCTTTGCTTTCCGTTTGCTTCTGGTACGAAAGCCCACCGGCCAACCCATTGCCCACGTATGCTAAAGGCGACATGCTTTGGTCGCACAGTGCAGTTTGTCCTACTCCTAGGCTAGTGTTAATTTGATACAGGGTTTGCCCGTAGGTTTGCATAGCAAGCAGTAGCATTGGGAAAATCAAAAAATGTAAAACTCAATATCTTTTTACTGATGGCCAAGGTAATTATTTTTCGTCAACCTTAATTCCAAAGAGTATGCCACATTCATGTTGCTTCGTACAACTATTAGGCCGTTAGGCTGAGCTTGTTTTGTGTAGAGTGTTCAGTAACGAACAGGTACTGTCTGTAAATGGATCAATTCCGTAAGTCTATTTTAGCTAAAAGCTAGACAACAACTAATAAAAAGTTGAACAAAGGTAGGCAAAAGCTGTTGATTGTTGAGTAAACAGTATTTCCTAACTAGCACACAAACTAAATGAAATATCGAGTTATGGGCA
>JAVERU010000184.1:0-4349 GCA_034006965.1 Tenuifilaceae bacterium | reverse complement strand
GTAGTCGCCTGTTATAAAACCCGAAACTTTTATACTAAACTCAGTTCACCCTTTAACTGTTTTGGTAAAGTTTTGTTAAATTTAAAGAAGAAGTCGAAATGAACAATACTTCACTTGAAAATCAAATAAATCTAATATAAGTTACAGTATAATAAGGGTTAATGACTTTTTTTTATCACTATATTTGCCTTCTCAGAAGCGCTACTTCCAATTTACAATAAATTCAACCAGCGAAAGCGCAGTAGGATATTTAAGAAAATCTATTTACTTTTATCCTTTGATAAACTGGTATTATAGCGAAGTCATTTAAAGGTCTTTTGACTGATAATAGCATACGTAAAACAATTAATATGATTAAAGACGAAATTTTCTCAAGCAGTTTTAAAGCTGGAAACCGGACTTACTTTTTGGATGTCAACCTAACTAAAGACGGTGATAAATATCTTAAAATAACTGAAAGCAAACGTATCAACGAAAAAGATTTCGAACGTCGTCATATTATGGTTTTCGAAGAAAGCATAGAAGTGTTTACTAAAGCAATACAGCAGACGGTAAAAGAGATGCGTGAAATAAATAAAGCCTATTCAGTTGACGAAATAAGAAAAGTAAATCCAAAAGCCTATGCACCCTGGACAGAGGAAGATGACAACCGACTCGAATTACACTATTGCGAGGGAAAAACCACCGCCGAATTAAGCAAAATTTTCGGGCGCAATAATGGCGCAATAAACTCCAGAATAAAAAAACTTGAATTAAAAGAAAAATATAGCAATCAATAATCATGGAAGAAAACGAAAGGACGATAGACAATTACTTAGACAACCACTATATACATCGCAGTAATTGGCTGAGAGCGGCTGTTCTCGGCGCAAACGACGGGATTTTATCAACGGCAAGTATTGCCATTGGTGTAGCTGCTGCAAGTGATGTTAGAGAACCAATAATACTGGCTGCACTGGCAGGTTTAGTAGCGGGTGCATTATCCATGGCTGCTGGCGAGTATGTTTCTGTAAGCTCACAAACTGATGTGGAAAAAGCTGATATAGAACGTGAAAAACAGGAATTAGAAGATATGCCCGAAATCGAATTGCAACTTTTAGCGCAGATATATGAAAAAAGAGGCCTGAAGAAGGAAACGGCATTAACAGTTGCAAAAGAAATGACAGAAAAAGATGCCTTAGCTGCACACGTGAGAGATGAATTGGGAATAAACGAAATAAGTCAGGCCAAGCCCATTCAGGCAGCCTTAGCTTCAGGGGCAGCATTTACAATAGGCGGAGTATTGCCTTTTCTAGTTACACTATTTGTACCCTTAAAAAGCATGGAATATTCACTTTATGGCTCTGCACTATTCTTCTTGGTTATTTTAGGAGCACTAGCAGCCAAAACCGGAGGTTCTAGCGTGACAAAAGCCATTGTTAGAATTGCATTTTGGGGAACTGTCGCAATGGGTTTAACTGCATTAGTTGGGTATTTATTCGGTGTAAACATATAAGTATTCCACCAAATAAAACTAATTCGTTTTCACTAAAACTAATAGATCATAAGGCTAAGTTTGAAGAAATGCCTTGTTTAATTCTCTCACAAAGCGGCTAGCAAAATAAATAGCATCGAGTCAACACTAAAATAAAGCCTCTATAAACTCTTCAACCGAAACATTTGTCAAATAGTTAGCTATACCTATAGTTGAAAGCAATTTTTCTATTTGATTTCGTTCGTGTGGCAACCCTATAAGCACATTTTCTAACTCACTTACTTCCCTGATATTGAAAAAGTCACCAAATATTTTTATGTTTTTTATTTCACCCTTTTTCACCTCAAGGTTTACTTCAATATGACCACCATTTGTCTTTATGCCTTTTTGAAGATTGTATTTTGGTGAATGTCCAAAGTTCCATGCCCAAGTGCCGTATTTTTCTTCTACAAGCTTGTTTATAGCTTCATTATCAAAGTCTGAGAGTTCATATATTTCAGAATCTTCGTAGGTATTCCGTACATGATTTATGATGCGTTCTTCAAATTCTTCTAAGCTAATTTTACTGTTGAGATGTTCCGAAATATTGGTCACTCGGCTGCTGATCGATTTCACAGCTTTATCTCTGTATTTTAAGGGATTAAGCTTTAAAGCCTGCGATAAATCGGGCAGTTTTGAACTAAACAAAATTGTACCATGTTGCAGCACTTTATCATTATAAAAGCATTTGGCATTTCCCGAAAACTTTTTCCCCTTGATGGTCATATCATTTCTGCCCTCAAACTTCGCATCAACATCCAATGATTTTAATACATCCAAGATTGGCTGGGTGTATTTCCGAAAATCACCTGATCTATCTTCTTGCTCCGTCATAATAAAGCTAAAATTCAAATTTCCGGGATCATGAAAAACCGCACCACCACCCGACAAGCGCCTGATAACATCAATATTATTTTCTTTCACATAATCCACATTGATTTCAGCCAGCGCGTTTTGGTGCTTGCCAATAATAATAGATGGACTGTTGATATATAAATAGAAACAGTCTTCCGATTTGTTATTCAACAGATACTCTTCGGTGGCCAAGTTAAAAGCCGGGCTGTTTGTTTGTGAACGCAGACATAACATACGCTAAAATTTTTGGCCAAAATTAATCGTTTTTGTTGAAATGGAAATGCTATTTTTGTTTCATAAAACTTATAGCTATGCTCTACGTCTTTTTGGGGATGAGTTTGCTTTTTATTGCTATCGCGTTTATTCTAAATAAAGACAACGCCAAACACCTGTTATCAGGCTATAACACGATGAGCGAGGAGAATAAAAAGCAGTTTGACCTCAACAACTACCTGAAATTTTTTCGCAAGTTTCACCTGTTTTTAGGTGCTTCGCTATTGATTATCGGTTTGCCTTTGAACTACCTTGTCAGCGAAAGCGCTGGCGGACTGTTTATCGGAATCTACCCAATTGCGGCTTATATCTATTTTACGGCTGTCAGCTCACGTTATTCAAAAGGAATAAACATAAAATGGAATAAAATTGGGATAGTAATCCTTGTTGTAACACTACTTTTTGTAATTGGTCTCTTAGGTTATGGTTTTAAAGAAAGTAAGCTGGTTTTTAATACAGAATCTATTGAAATCACTGGATTTTACGGAGAAACTTTAAATACCACAAAAATTAAAAGTATCAGAACAGTGGAAAAACTACCAGCCATACGCTATAAATCAAACGGTTTTGCACTTGGCATTATTCGTAAAGGCTATTTTAAAACAACAACAGGCGAAACGGTTAAACTGATGCTGAATTCAGATAACACACCCTATTTATTAATCACAAAAGCTGACGGCAAGAAAATTTACTTCACTGCTAAAAGCACTTCAACCATTGAGTTATTAAACTACCTTAAAAACTCATTACCAGATGTTGAATACCAATATTAAAGAACATAAAGTTTAATATTAAACTTGCTGGCGCGAGTCTCCAGACCCGTGACAACCAATCCCAATCTCCTACTTATTATTAATAATCAGTGCCCCGATCACTCCCGGAATCCAGCCTGCAAGCGTAAGCAGTACCACAATTAGAATTGAACCACAGCCTTTGTCGATCACCGCCAATGGCGGAAAAATGATACACAACAACACCCTCCAGAATGACATAGTATTTAGTTTAAATTACAACATCATATTCGCGTAAGGCATCATTCAGTGAAGTCTTGCGGTCGGTTGATGCTTTGCGTTTTCCAATAATCAGTGCGCATGGAACTTGATACGTTCCGGCCGGAAATTCCTTGGGCAAACTTCCCGGAATAAGCACAGACCGCGCAGGCACAAAACCTTTATATTCTTTGGGCTGGCTGCCGCTTACGTCAATGATACGGGTCGATTTGGTAAGCACTACATTAGCGCCAAGCACCGCTTCGCGCTCAATATGAACACCTTCTACCACGATGGCGCGCGAGCCAATAAAGCAGTCATCTTCAATAATTACGGGAGCTGCTTGCACGGGCTCCAGCACGCCGCCAATTCCTACGCCGCCACTCAGATGCACGTTCGCGCCAATCTGCGCACAGGAACCTACTGTAGCCCAAGTATCTACCATCGTTCCTGAGCCTACAAAAGCACCAATATTTACATAGGAAGGCATCATAATTACACCTTTGGCCAAAAAGGCGCCATAGCGTGCAATGGCATGAGGAACAACACGAACGCCCATTGCGGCATAGTTTTTCTTCAACGGAATTTTATCGTGAAACTCCAACATGCCCACCTCCATGGTTTCCATCCGGCGCGTGGGGAAATACAGAATCACTGCCTTTTTCACCCATTCATTCACTTTCCAGCCGCCTTCAAAAGGTTCTGCAACCCGCAATTCT
>JAVERU010000183.1:0-4361 GCA_034006965.1 Tenuifilaceae bacterium | reverse complement strand
CATCTTTTTGGCATGTAGACCATATACCCCCGATAATATTTTCAATATTGGGCGCGAAACATTTTTGCTTCCCGTAACATGGAACGACGAGGGGTGGCCTATTATTCTCGAGAGAGGCCTTGAGGTACCAATTACTCTCGATTTGCCCCAAGGTGTTTCGTCGCGCCAGCATGAGAAGGGGTTTATCAAACGTGGTAATTTTTCATTTGTCGAGGATTTTAAGTCCTCACAGCTCCCACTCGAGTGGTTTTTCCTCCGAACGCCATCCGATAACTGGCTTGAACTAGATGAGAGTAGGGGTGGTGTGCTAGTAGAAGCTCGACCAGTGAGTTTAAGGGAGCGGAAGCATCCATCGTTTATTGGAACTCGTCAGCGTCATCACGACTTTGAAGCAGAAACTGTAATGCATTACATACCAAAGGTTAGCTCCGATTTGGCAGGGTTAGTCCTGTTTCAGAATGAGGCTTTCCACTATACTTTTGGTGTTAGCAATATCGATGGAGAATACTTCGTTGTTCTTCAAAAGGCTAAAATGGAGAACGATAAGGTAGCTAAAGAGATTGTCGTGCTAAACCAATTGCCATATGAGTTTAGGGGTAAAATTAACCTTAGGGTACAATGTAGCTCGGGCAATTTTTCATTCTTCTATAAAATCAACAAAAAGGAGTGGAAACTAATTGCTGAGGGATTAGATGCTAGCTACCTGAGCACCGAGCGTGCAGGAGGTTTTATAGGAACAATTTTGGGATTTTATGCTTCAAGCAATGAGTAATATTTGTAGATTAGTTTATTGATATTCAGTTAGTAAATATGATTTTTATGTTTGATATTAAGGGGAAAGTGGCCGTTGTAACTGGCGGAGGAGGTGTTTTAGGCGGAAGCATTGCGCAAAGCCTTGTGGAGGCAGGTGCTAAAGTTGTAATTCTCGATATCCGCGAGGAGAATGTAAACCAGCGAGTTGATGAGCTAAAAAGGTTGGGGGGCGATGTACTAGGTTTTGTAACCAATGTTCTCGATATCGACAAATTGAAAGAAACACGCAATTTGTTGCTCAAAGCATGGCCCAGAATCGATATTCTGATTAACGCAGCTGGAGGCAATCTTCCCGGTGCAACCCTTACCGAGCAGCAAACTGTTTTTGACATGAAGATTGAGGACTTTCAAAAGGTTACCGATCTTAACCTTAATGGTACTGTTTATCCATGCCTGGTTTTTGGCGAGGTAATGGCCAAGCAGGGTACTGGTAGCATAGTAAATATATCCTCAATGGCCACATACTCCGCCATTACTAGGGTTATGGGTTACTCTGTTGCCAAAACGGGAGTTAATATCTTTACCCAATGGTTGGCCATGGAGATGGCACTTAAGTTTAGCGAGAAGATACGCGTAAATGCCATTGCTCCCGGATTTTTCATTGGCGATCAGAACCGAAGCGTGCTTATAAATCCCGATGGAACGTACACCGAACGTAGCAATAAGGTAATTGCCCGAACTCCCATGAAACGTTTTGGCGATATTAAGGAGTTAAGTGGTGCGGTTCAGTTTCTTTGTTCCGATGCAGCCTCGTTCATTACTGGTGTAATCCTTCCTGTTGATGGTGGCTTTAGCTCATTTAGCGGTGTTTAGCTAGTTCTTGTAGCATTTGTTTAATACAGGTTTATGGCACTAGAAAAAACATGGCGATGGTTTGGGTTCAACGACCCTATTACTCTCGATCACCTTGCGCAGATAGGTGTTGAGGGGGTGGTAACAGCATTGCATCATATCCCCAACGGCGAGGTATGGCCTAAAGAGGAGATTCTTAAGGTAAAGCAAACCATCGAGGCGAAGGGTTTGCGATGGAGCGTGGTGGAAAGTTTGCCTGTTTCGGAGGGCATAAAATTAAAATCGGACAATTACGATAGGTTGATCAGTAACTACCAGGTTTCGCTACGAAACCTTGGCGAGTGCGGTATCGATACCGTGGTGTATAACTTTATGCCTGTTATCGATTGGGTGCGGACAAATCTGAACTACTCGCTAAGCAGGGGTGGCGAGTCGATGTATTTCGATTTTCCAACCTTTGCAGCGTTTGATATCTACCTGCTCAAGCGGCCTGAGGCCGAAAAGGATTACGACACCCAAATGCTAGCTAAAGCTAAATCGATTGCTAATAAGCTTACCCCCGATGAGGCCGATACGCTTGTGTACAATATCATTGTGTTAACTCAAGGGTTTATCAATGGGGCAATCGATGGAAGCGAAAGCAATCCAAAGGAGCTTTTCCTTGAGTTTATAGCAAGGTATAAGGATACTAACCGCGATACCCTAAGGCAAAACCTTAAGGATTTTCTCAACAATGTTATTCCGGTAGCTGAGGAAGTCGGAGTTAATCTGTGTATTCATCCCGATGATCCTCCGTTTCCTGTATTGGGGCTTCCTCGAATTGTGAGTAGTATTGATGATTTAGCTTGGATTCTCAATGCAAATACATCTACAAACAACGGGTTAGCCTACTGCGTTGGATCGCTTTCGGCTAGGGCCGACAACAATTTGGTTGAGATTGCCCAGCAGTTTGGCCCTCGAATTCACTTTGCGCATCTGCGCAATACCCAGCTACTACCCGATGGTAGTTTCTACGAATCGGGGCATATAGCAGGATCACAGAATATGGTGGATATTGTTGCCGAACTGCTTAAGGAGCAGAAACGTAGGGTGGATAGTGGCCGTAAGGATTTTCGAATGCCCTTTAGACCCGATCATGGCATTAAAATGTTACACGATTACGATCAAAAGTATAACCCGGGCTATCCTCTTATTGGTCGTTTAAAGGGATTGGCCGAGATAGAAGGGCTAATGGCAGGTATTGAAAGGTTTATGCAGAGCAAGAAGTAAACTCAAAAAATATATAAAGTGTAGATTATGATGTTATTAGGATACGATATAGGAAGTTCGTCAATAAAGGCAAGAATTATCGATGCCGATTCAGGTGATCTGCTGGCTTCGGCCTTCTATCCAAAGGAGGAGATGCCAATACGCTCGCCGCAGGCAGGATTTGCCGAGCAGGATCCTGATAGCTGGTGGAGCAACCTTGTGTTGGCAACACAAGAACTGTTTAGCCAGTCGTTGGTGAACTCAAAGGCAATTCAGGCCATAGGTATTTCCTACCAGATGCATGGCTTGGTGGCAGTCGATAAATCTCATAAACCCCTTAGGCCATCCATTATTTGGTGCGATAGCCGGGCGGTTAGCACAGGCCAAAAGGCATTCAACGCCCTTGGCGGTGAGAAATGCTTGGCATCGCTGCTTAACTCCCCCAGTAATTTCACCGCTTCAAAACTCAAATGGGTTAAGGATAATGAGCCATCCATTTATGAGCAGATTTATAAGATTATGCTACCCGGCGACTATATCGCACTAAAGCTTACTGGTGAAATATTCACAACGCCTTCGGGGTTATCCGAAGGGGTCTTTTGGGATTTTCAAAAGAATGCTGTTTCTGATATGATTATGAAATACTTCGGGTTTAACCATAGTATTTTACCAAGCATAACTCCAAATTTCTCAGCACAAGGACAGCTAACTGCTAGCGCAGCTAAGGAGTTGGGTTTACGCGCTGGTATTCCTTTAACCTATCGGGCTGGCGATCAACCCAACAATGCATTCTCGCTAAACGTGTTAAATCCTGGCGAAATTGCTGCCACAGCAGGCACTTCGGGTGTGGTTTATGGTGTGAGCGATCAGGTTAGCTACGATCCGCTCTCACGTGTAAATACGTTTGCCCATGTTAATCATTCAGATGAGATGCACCGGTTGGGTGTTCTTCTGTGTGTAAATGGAACCGGAATTTTAAATTCTTGGCTCAGAAAGAATGTTTTTGGAGCAGATGTGGACTATAACCAAATGAACCAACTTGCTGGTGTTGTTCCGGCTGGTTCCGAGGGGCTAAGTATTCTTCCCTTTGGGAATGGTGCCGAACGCTTAATAGGTAATAGGGACTTGGGATGTATTATCGATGGCCTCGATTTTAATCGTCACTCAAAGGGCCATGTAATACGCGCTGCCCATGAGGGTATCGCCTTTGCCTTTAAATACGGAATGGATATAATGAAGCAAGCTGGTATTAATGCCAAGGTGATACGTGCAGGCGATAGTAACATGTTCCTTAGCCCCGTATTCAGAGAGACTTTGGCAACAATTACCAAAACTACAATTGAGTTGTACAATACCGATGGTGCTCAGGGGGCAGCCCGCGCGGCAGGCATTGGCCTTGGTTTATACAAGAGTGCCAACGAGGCATTCAAAGGGTTAAGGGTACTGAAAAGTATTCAGCCCAATGCTGCTTTTGAAGCACCGCTAAGGCAAGCTTATCTGCATTGGAG
>JAVERU010000181.1:0-4377 GCA_034006965.1 Tenuifilaceae bacterium | reverse complement strand
TACCAATGGTAACCATCACAATATCTTTATTAAGTGCTTCTTTAATAATGCCTTTGTCTAGGTAATGGAGGCGGCTCTCCTGTACATGGATGTTAAACTTGGCATTCAGCTTCTCCTGGCCGGCAAGGTAAAGCGTTCCGTCCATAAACTCGGGGTACACATATGGCCATAGGGTAGTGCAATGCTGTGCGCTAGCAAATAGGGCGCTTACAGCAAGTGTAGCTGCAATTAAAAACCTTTTCATAACTAGTAAAATTTTAAATTAATTAATGGATGTATTTTGTATTTCCCTGTTTACGAAACATTCAGGGTTAGCAACAATAATTATGCAATATACTAACTTTTAAAAAGAATAATTTACACAAAAGTAATAAGATAAAGATATTAATAAGTTCTTCTCATTACTCAATAATAGATAAAAAAAGGGAGGCAATTCAGATTCTGAATCGCCTCCCAATAGGTTACATAAAACTGTTAGAATTTAATAACTCTATCCTTTGTATTACGAATCTTTGAATCAATATTTGGTTTAATGCTTGATTTTGCTGCCTTAGTCCAAACTGATTGTGAGAATAGATCATACCACCCTAGAGCAGAGAAGTCAGAAGCATCGTACGCATAGAATCCCAATCCAATCATTCGTATAGTTCCATCTTCTAAAATAGTACCTCTTGCTACACCACCATACCCTGCATATCCATTGTATACTTCCAAAATCAGATCTTCTAAAGCATGGCCTTCAGCGAAAGTTAAAATCTGTCCATCACCATTTTCATCAACAGGAATATTAAACGTAGCAAAATCACCATTAAACACAGCAACTATGTCGTCCTCAGAACCCAACAAACCACTAATAACAACAAGGTTTTCATCAGTTGCATGTGCGCTTAAAGTAACCTCATACTGATCTGGAATAGGCCCATCCCAATTTGAAATTAGATCACCAATTACATAATCACCCAATACAAGATCGCGCTTATACCCATAGGAGATTAACCAGCTAAGCTCAACCTCAGCATTGGGGCTACCGTAGCGAGTGCGGTAAGCGCCTTCGGCTATCCTAACGGTTACGGTCTCGCCGTAAACTGGGGTGCGTGGGGGGATAATGGTTACCACCTCGTCAGCGAAGCTAACATTGTCTTGGGGAACCTTTACGCTAATGGTAGTAGTTGCTGTGGCATAATCAAAGATGATATCATTATTATCATAAGTTGCGTAAAATGCCATAGGCAGTTCATAGGTCAGCTCAACCTTAAAGGCGAGGTCCTGAATAGGCTCCCCCTCAGCGGGAAGAGTATCCTGTACAACGGTGGGTGCATACTCTACACGCCAGTAAAGACCAACCAAATAACCGCCATCAATTCCGCTCTCAATACCCTCGAAGAAGTTACCGGCTCTATCCTTAATAGCCTCCTCATCGATGGTTAGGAAAACGTACTGACCAAAGATAGGCGTGTGGGTTTGCTCGGCAACCAATTTACCAGCATCAATTTTCACATCAGCAGCCTCTTTGGCAAATGTACCATCAATTGGATTGTAGTAGGTAAAGTAAATACCCTCCTCATCGTTGATAACTACAGGCTCGTCGAAGGTTACGGTTACTGCAAAATCGGGGGCCTTGTTGGCTGTGCCAGAAGCTGCAGGCGACGACGATACAAACACTGGATTGTACACATCGCTGGTTTTGAAAGCCTGGGTGGTAGTAACCTCACCCAGTACACCGTCGGTGTTAACGGGCAATGCAAACACCTTGTAGCTGGTATTCTGGTTTAGCCCGCCAATGGTTAGGCTGCCGGTTTTATCGGCATCCTCGTTAATAAATATCTGCTTGGTGTACACGGCACTGGCAACGGTTAGGCGTAGCATGGCGTTTTGTGCTGGGGCAGCTACCTCGTCGTCACCAGGTACAAGCACAACGTAAAGCTGACCAAGCACAGACTGGGTGTAAGAAACCACTGCGGTTGAGTCCTCGATATCAGATACTGCTAGCTGAACAGTAGCTGGTGCCTTAAGCACTGCAGGGTCGTGCTTTTTTTGCCACTCCTGCTCACATCCGTACTGGGTGAATGCCACGGCTGCAATAGCCAAGCCCACAACGAATGTTCTTAATCTATTTATTTTCATAATGTTCATTTTTCAGTTTAAAATTGATTTTCACAAATAATAACCAACTACAGTTTAGTACAGTAGTAATCAGGATAAACAAGCTGAAAATAAGAATTAGTTCCACCTGCATTAAGAGCTGGGCCTAATTCTTCAACATAAAGTTTAGCACCATCCTCTTGAATTTTGATGATTAAATTACCTTCATTTGTAATTCTTACATCAGCAGTCATACCATACAGATAAATGTTACCATCACCAGTACCAGTTGTATTTTTTTGATGAATTTGTCCAAGGGGTAAAGAAATCTCTGTTTTGTCCTCGTTAACAATACCGTAAATACCTGGTCCAGTACCTTCACCAACAATATTTTTAAACCATACAACAGATACATCATCTTCATCTTTCAGTATTTCCATTTCCCATTCCTTTTCACCATCAAAATAGGTCTCGGCTGCTACTTTATAGGTTCCTAAGATCAAAGCAAGTGGGTGGTCTAAATCTTGAATGGTAATTACACAAGTATTTTCAACACCTGGTTTAACCGTTCCATCCTCGCTAAGCTTAATTGAAAACCTGAGATCGCCAGTAAAAACACCGGGGATATTAATAATACTTACCTCAATGTACTGTGTACGGTTTTGAGCATCAAAAGTTAGTGTAGTAGTTTCGTTAACAAGGTTATAATTCTCACCTAGCTTAGCTGTACCATCTATAATTTCAAAATCAACAGCAGCAGAAATTCCTTTTATAGAAGCTAAAGTAACAGGAACCTTAATAACTCCGCCTTTCTCTTCGATGGACATTGCAGCGTTATCGAAAGCTACAAACGCATCGTTATCATCGAATTCTGGTGCAGTATTCAGATCACACGCGGTGAAGAAAACCAGAAGCGATATTGAAAATATACTTAATATCTTTCTCATAGCTTAATCTCTTTATTAATTAATAACCTTCGTTTGGTATTAGGTTTTCGTTAACGTCATGCTCGCGCTTAGGAATTGGAAGCGCCCACCTACCGTCGTCTGAAGCAAGACTTACCACAGTTCCGTCACTCTTTGTGCGAGTCATTGCGCGGTTTGTACGAGCATAGTCGAACCAAAGGTGGCCTTCAAAAGCCAACTCCTTGCGTCTTTCGGCAAAAACAACATCCGGTCCGGCAGAGGCCAAAGCAGGGGCACCACGATTTTCTCTGATCTTATTTAGGTCACCAAGAGCTGTTGCACCCGCAACAGTTGCACCATTAATAAGGGCCTCAGCTCTGTTAAGGTACATCTCGGAAAGGCGAAGAACAATTACGTTGTTGGCATCGGGAGTGCTAACCGCATCGCCATCGCCCTTACCAATGTACTTGGTTGTCCACATAGAGCCGGAAACTTCCTCTTCGTCGGTTCTAAATAGTTTACCCCTTACATCATCGGGTTCGTAAAGGCTAACAAGATCGGGATGAGCAGCACAGTCGGCGTAACCTTTTGGGTTAGTCATGTGCGATGGGCCTTCCCACCATGCATCGTAATAGTTAGCTTGTTTACCATAAACCTCAAAAATAACCTCGCCATTGGATGCGGCAACTTGAGCACCCCAAGTTGATTCGGCAACATACTCATCAGCATCCCAAAGGTTAAACTTAGTGTTGTTGATTACCTTAGTTGCATAGTCGGCAGCACCTTGCCAATTCTGGCTGTAAAGGTATACACGGCTAAGCAAAGCCTGAATTGCAGGAAGGGTAGCCACAGCTTTAGCGTCAGCAACACCACCGCGCACGTATTTTGGGTCAATAATTCTCTCGGCTTCTAGAAGGTCCTCAATGATTTGCTCAAAAACCTGAGCAACTGTATTTCTAGCGGGTTTCTCTGTAGCCGTTTTGTCGGTGTAAAGAATTATGGGAACACCAAGGCCATTGGGGTTCTTTGAATAGGGTAAAGCGTATAAACGCAATACATCGAAATGAGAAAGAGCCCTAATGAACAAAGCTTCTGCTTTCAAATTATTCAAGTCCTGCTGAGTTACACCGCCAACATCCTTACCTTCGAGGTTCTCAATTACATTGTTAACCATAGAGATGGTATAGTATGCAAATCCCCAAAGCCCAGAGGTTGAAGTTTGGCTGTACGATAGATCATGAGGAACCATCATACGACCCGAAGTGAAATCGGTGTTGGTAGGAATAATGGCATTACCTGAGCGCATTTCGGCATCAAGCACAAAGAAAGAGCCATACCAAGTTGAAGAAACTAGAGGAGCGTAGGCTCCAGCAATGGCATTATTTAGGCC
>JAVERU010000179.1:0-4441 GCA_034006965.1 Tenuifilaceae bacterium | reverse complement strand
TCGGCATGTGGCCAGTGAGCGGTTCGGCTGGCTCACCGACCACCTGTCGAACTGCTCAATCACCGAAATTTATCACCAACACCCGTATCGCATCGCCTTATCGCCACATCGCATCAACGCACAAACACCTCATCGCCTTGCTCGAAACTCGAAACCTTTACCTACCGCAACAATAGTGAAGGTAGGCGCAACCCGCAACTATTCCCCCTTAACCCTTTTTAACAGCCAATCCATGTCAACATGACGAAGGTTTTTGTGTTAACCAAAAAAAGGCTTTACCTTTAAGACCAAGAAAAATTTTGTACATCTAAATTAAAAAATATCGATATGTTTGACAAGCAAGTATACATCAATCGCCGACTGAACCTAAGGAAGAAGATCCGCTCGGGGCTAATCCTGATAGCTGGCAACAGCGAGTCGCCCATGAACTACCCCAAAAACCAGTACCGGTTTAGGCAGGATAGCAACTTCCTATACTTTTTTGGCCTCGATTTGCCAGACTTTGTTGGTGTAATTGATATTGAGGAGGGTAAGGATTGCCTTTACGGCAACGATTTCGACCTCGACGATATAATATGGATGGGGCCACAGCCAACGGTTAACGAGCTAGGCCAAAGCGTTGGCATACCCTGCACCCACCCTATGAAGGAGCTCGCCTCAACCCTTCAACGCGCCATTAGGAATGGCCGCAAGATCCACTTCCTACCCCAGTACCGTGCCGAGAATATCCTAATGATCGACAGGCTTATGGGCATTAACCATGTCCTAGTAGGACAGTACGCCTCAACAGAGCTAATAAAAGCTCTGGTTTCCCTTCGTTCCATAAAAGAGCCCGTGGAGATTGCCGAGATTGACAAAGCGTGCGATGTGGGATACCTCATGCACACCACCGCCATGCAATTGGCCAAGGCAGGTGTACCAGAACAGGAGCTGGTTGGCGCCATCGAGGGCATTGCCATTGGTAAGGGGTACATGGCATCGTTCCCCATCATCCTGTCGCAGAATGGCGAAACGCTGCACAACCATGACCACTCGCAGACCCTAACATCGGGGCGTATGCTGCTAACCGATGCTGGCGCAGAGATTACCTCGCACTACGCATCGGATAACACCCGAACCTTCCCTGTGGATGGCAAGTTCACCCCCGTTCAAAAAGATATCTACAGCATCGTACTCGACGCGCTGAACAAGGGCATTGAGCTAAGCAAGCCCGGGGTAACCTACCAGAGCATCCATCTGGAAACCGCCAAGGTGATCACCGCTGGCCTTAAAAACCTGGGTATCATGAAGGGCGATGTGGATGAAGCGGTAGCCAATGGCGCACACGCCATGTTCTTCCCCCACGGCCTTGGCCATATGATGGGCCTCGATGTGCATGATATGGAAGACCTGGGAGAGGACTACGTTGGCTACGACGATGAGATATCGCGTATCGACCAGTTTGGAACAGCCTTTCTTCGCCTCGGGCGTAAGCTTCAACCTGGCTTTGTGCTAACGGTTGAGCCGGGCATCTACTTCGTTCCTGCCCTAATTGAGAAGTGGAAGAGCGAGAAGATTAACAGCTCCTTTATTAACTTCGACAAGGCCATGGAGTACGTTGGCTTTGGAGGCGTTAGGCTCGAGGATGATATTTTGATTACTGAAACCGGATCGAGAATACTTGGAGCCAAACGTATCCCTGTAACCATCGATGAGATAGAAAATATTGTGGGCAAAGGATAACCCATAATACAAACCCCACAAAGCCCCGATGGAGTAGTTCACCCATCGGGGCTTTTTCGTAAATATTTACTTTGGGAGCAATACCTTATATATAGTATGAAGGTTGATCTTCTCATTAACCTTACCCCACAACAAATGCTAAACCTACAATTAGTATAAAAAATCTTCATAATTTTGATAGCAATAAACCAACACACCAGCAGATGAAAAACCTTTTTGAGATCGAGTACGTTGAGCGCATCGCCATATCGCTGGTAATAATACTAGCAGGCATTACTGCGCTTTACTTTGCTGTTAGGCTAATTAAGGCTAATATCAAGCTGCTTAAGGACAAAGCCAAACGTAAAAAGATTTTAACCAAAGCGGTACTTCCCCTGTCGCTATTCACCCTGCTCATGGCGCTTAGGTTAACTCTCCCCGTTATCGTTAAAGACCCTGAACTTTTTGGCTCGGCAAGCCACTTCGTAATGGTGCTACTTGTTAGCACCGGAGCGTGGATAGCCATTAGCGCAGTTAATATCACCCGCACAATAATACTTAGCCATTACGACGTTAGCCAGAAGGATAACCTGCTTGCTCGCAAAATGCACACGCAGCTCAAAATCATCGAGCGTATTATGGTATTCGTAATCATATTCATTGCTGTTGCCAGCATTCTACTCACCTTCGACTCCATTAGGCGAATTGGGGTAAGCCTGTTCGCCTCGGCAGGGGTAGCAGGACTTGTTATCGGTTTGGCCGCCCAAAAGGTTATTGGCAGCATGCTGGCTGGTTTTCAGCTGGCCATTACCCAGCCCATCCGTATTGACGATGTGGTGATTGTTGAGAATGAGTGGGGATGGATTGAAGAGATTACCCTTACCTACGTGGTTATCAGGCTATGGGATCGTAGGCGCTTGGTGGTGCCATCAACCTATTTCATCGAGAACCCGTTCCAAAACTGGACACGAAAATCGGCCGATATTATTGGTAGCGTGTTTGTTTATACCGATTACACCATGCCGGTGGATGAGCTAAGAACCGAGTTCCTCAGGATTGTCGAAAAAACGGACCTGTGGGATGGCCATGTGGCCAACGTGCAGGTGACAAACGCTACAAGCCAATCGCTCGAGATAAGGTTTCTTGTTAGCGCCAGCGATTCGCCAACCCTTTGGGATTTACGGGTGCTTGTAAGGGAGCGCATTGTGGAGTATCTGCAAAAAAATCATCCCGACAAGCTGCCAAAAACAAGGGTAAACATCCAATCGCCCCAGGCGTAATGTTGATAATATCACAACATGGTGTAACTTTGTCTTCGATATTTAAAAATTACATACCAATAAAATGTGTCGTAAACCCACACTACTTATTGTTGCCCTAGCGATTGCCCAAGTAACAATGGGGCAGCCCATGCTGAGCCATTGGTTTGCGCCACAACCCGATATAAGTAACGGAAATCCCTACCGTTCCATCGAGGAAACATCAGAGGTGATTATCCCGGGAATAAACACATCGCCCATCAGGGTGGTTAAACAGTTCAACGAGCTGGGAAATATTACCTCAAGCATTACGTACAACTCAGCAGGAGGTGTAACCAGCGAAATAGCATGGGAGTATATCCATGGAAAGTTCTTAACCCGCAAGTATCAACGCACATTCGTGAACCTTAGGGGATGGAGTGAAGAGGAGGTTAAAATAGATTGGGACGAGGAAACCGAGCTGCCCACCAGAATTGAAGTAAACAAAAACGGAGAGCCTTGGCAGTGGGCAACGCTTAGGGCCGGAGCAGATAAACGAATTGAATCGGCACAGGTTTTCAACAGCAAGGGGCTGGTTTTTACCGAAAGGGTGATGTATATCGAGCCATCCAATCTTATAATGGTTCGAATACACCGTGCCAATAACTCCCTTGCTGGCACCGCCTCGTACCCCATCAACCCGCTAAAACCCTACTCATTCGAAACGGTAGCCCGAACCTTCTACCCCAACGGTGATGTTATGACCGAGACCCTTACCCATACAGTTAAAGGCGATCAAGCCTACTTTTACGAGTACGAGTACGACCATGAGGGGAATTGGATTGAAAAGCGTACATACCAAGTATCTCTGGGCAGAGGCGATAGGATTAGAAACAAAAAGCTTGAGAATAAGATTACTCGCAAAATCACATACCACTAGGTTACTGAATTCAAGGTATCGCTGCTTGGCTACCTCTGTAAAAAATGCTTACCAGATCTAACGAACGAAATTCGAACTGGCTTGCTATCTGATATTATTTTAAATGATTATCCGCAACCATACCAAACCATTCAATCGTCATTACGAACCACGAAGTGCTCGACGAAGTCAAACTCTCGTTCATTGAGAGTTGAAGTAATCTTTAGTTTTGATTTACAATAAGTTGCCTTATCGTAAAAACACTCCCAGAATACCGCCTGCCTGCCGCCTGCCCATAGCCGTCAAGCTAAGGACACAAAACAAATAAATAAAAACAATTCTTTTGATTGGTTTATACAGAATATTAATACTATAGCCCTCGTAGAGCCTGCCTGGCTGGCAGACAGGGGCATATAGCGATTGAAGGGATTAATACAAATGATTTTAAGCGCTTCGTAGACCTGCCTGCCGCAGGCTGGTGCGCAATAAGGGATCCTAATATCTATTGCACGCCCTACGGCCTGCATGCCTTCGGCAGTAAGGCAGGGGTGCTTTAGGTTTTGCTATTTAAACCCAATCGCTA
>JAVERU010000178.1:0-4479 GCA_034006965.1 Tenuifilaceae bacterium | reverse complement strand
AAGCAGAAAACATTAACTCTAGAATACAACGCTTTATCAATGTAAATTACGGAGCCAGGGATGAAAACTTTTTCTTCTTCAGATTGAAGAAATACTATGCATAGCACCTCAAAAAAAGAATTAGCCATACTTTTCGGCATCCTTAAATGATGGTTTCTCTTTGAACGATATTACATCTTCGCCATTGTGCTGTATATAGCCGTAACCCGTTTCGGGTTTAGTGGGTTTAATGCCAAAGGTAACCAGATTGCCCTCTTTGGCTAGTTCAACGGCTCTGTCAACAGATTTTTTGTAGATTTTCAGATCTTCAATTATATGGTCGGCAGGGGTCACCAGTAAAATATCTTCCTTATTGGCCCAAAATGCTGCAAAGGCAACTGCCGCTGCTGTGTTCCGTGGGGTGGCTTCAACTATTTTTGAATATTTGCTAATGCCAGATTCCTTAATATTTTGTTCCTATAGTTGGTAGTTATCTTTGTTGCAAACTATAAGTATCTGGTCACAAATGCTATTGTTCCTTTCGGCTGCAAGTTGAAAAAGGGTTTTACCATTGAACAGGGGGATATACTGTTTTGGTTGCGATTTACGTGATAGTGGCCATAGGCGGCTGCCCACACCACCAGTTAGAAGGACGTTTATTAGGTTCATGGAAGCGTTTTTGCGTTTTGCGTTCTACGTTCTAGGTTTTGTCCACAGATTAGCACAAATTTACTCAAATTCTTATTTGTGTTAATTTGTGTTAATTTGTGGATAGTTTTTGAGTCAATTCTAACCCTTTGATGATTTTTTCTCTAATGGGGTTTATTGCCTTTGGTATTTTTAAACCGCTTGTTGTGGTGCAATTTTCTTTATTCGGATCAATATTTCTTTTTTACTTTTTTGCTCTTCCTCAATGTCATAATCGTCCTGTAAGCCAAGCCAAAATTTTGCAGTTGTTCCAAAATATGATGCTAACCTGAGTGCTGTATCGGCTGTAATCCTTCTTTTACCTTTAACAATTTGCGAAATCCGTGTTTGTGGAATATCGGTGTCTTTAGATAATCTGTATGCTGATATCTCAAGAGGATTTAAAAACTCCTCCAGTAAAATTTCGCCGGGGTGCACATTGGCCAATGTGTTCATATTTAGTCCTCTCTTAAATCCTCTGGTCGAATATGGATTATCTTACCATTTACTGAAATAACTAGCTCAAGATTCCGAGCCTTTTTGTGTTCTATTAACTTTCTGTGAGTCAACTCTAACCCTTTGATGATTTTTTCTCTAATGGGGTTATTGTCCTTTGTCATAACCAGATTGGATTCTTGAAATTTCTTAGACTGGGTGAATGTAACCTAAAATAAATCTGAACGTGTACCCGATCGGATTAGCCAAACCTCATTGTTTTCAGGATAAACCTTCCATAGTAAAAGCCAGTCGGGTTTTAAATGTGCTTCCCAAATGTCGTTCTAGTTGCCAGAAAGTTTATGTGGTTTATTATTAACTGGAAGTTTTCCAGTTTTTTCTATCTCCATAATTGCTGTTTTAAGAAGTTCCATTTTGTAACCTCTTTTTTTGAGCAGTTTAATATCCTTGGTAAAACGGTTGGTGTATATAAGTTTAAACACTATATGCCAAGATTATTGAAAAGTTCACTTGAATCTTTAACTACTGTGCCTTTTTTTTGCCTTGCATCCTCAATGGCCTCTAGGGTTGAGTAGTTAGGCGACGATTCGTCAACCTCTTTCACCTCAATGTGCATCTTTTTTAGTAGCATCTTCAAAAATTTATGCTCCTCTTCGGATTTGGCTTTAATTATTAGGGTGCTCATATTTAATCGTATTATCTAAAGTATTTAAACGAATAATTTTTACTTTGGTTATTCTCTTCGAGAAGACATGAATGTCGTTCTCCGTTCTGATTATCCCATCATCGCTTCATCTCATCAACGCTTCATCGCCTCACCGCCATATCGTATAGCGTTCATTGTATGTGGATTATTATCATTTTGCGCCTTAGCGGCCCTGTCTGCCGAAAGGCAGGTTTGCGTGAAATTTATTCGGTTTTCAATTGCTCCCTAATATTTACCCATATAAGTTTTCCAAACACATACCCAACCCCAATAAATCCACCTAGAAAGGCAAACACAACCAGCATTAGTGAACGCCTTGGCTTACTTCTTTCAACTGGTACCTTAACTGGTTCGAGTATTTTAATAACCGGTGTTTCCTCTTGCACCTTAATTTTTGCCTGCTCTAGCTGTTGTGCAAGACCATTGTACACGTTAAAGGCAAGGGTGTATTTGTTGTTTAGGCGTTCCTCCTCGGTGCGAGCTGCAGCCGATTGCACGTTGCGGTTGGCATCGCGGAACTGGGCTAGCTCCTTTTGTGCTTGCAGGTACTCCTTTTCCTTTTCAGCGTAACGTTCCAGGATGAAATTGAGGTCGGTTTCCGATTTTTCAATACGGTACTCAGTTATGTAGTTTGAAAGATATTCAACGGCAAAGTTGGCTATTTGAGCTGTAATGTATGGGTCGCCAAATTCGGTGGAGATGCTTATAACGCCGTTTTTTTGGTCTATGGAGGCACCAATTTTGTCTTGCAGGGCTTTTATTGTTTCGTGTTGTTCTTTAGTCATTCTTGCTATCTTCTTCTGTCCAAGAATTACTTCTTGTTCTTCAATTTCTTGTTCACCCATTATCCATCCCAGAATAGTCCAGGGTAACTTAATGGTGTATTTCATTATTATACCCATTAAGGAGTTTTTAGAGTAGTCGTTTAGGTATTCAAAAACGGTTATATCTAGCGTTTCGTCATCGGTTCTGTAGGTAACTTTATGGTTTAGCAACTCCAAGTAGAATGGTGTGCTTTTTAGCACATCGGGGTAGAGCATGGGGCCAATGGCATCGGCTCCTTCGGCTGCCATAGAGAAACCACCCAGCCCGCTAAGGGATGACAAAAGGGCTGCAGCACCTCCTCCCGAGGTACTTTTGGCTTCGGGTAAAAGCTTGGTTTCCACCTTGTACTGCTTGGGGCTGGCAAGGGCAATAACAAGACCAAGGGCTATAAATGCAGCGGTAATCTTAATGATTAGCTTGCGGCCGTTCCAGAGGTGGCGGATGAGTTCGATTAGGTCGATTTCGTCGGAAGGGGATTTAATGTTTTCTGTCATATGTTATAGGGTTCTAGGTTCTAGGTTCAATGTTTAAAGTTTAAGGTTTAGAGTTCAGGGTTCAGTTCTGCGTTTAGCGCTTTACATTTGTATATCGTATTATCTCATTGTCTCATTGTCTCATCATTGCCTTATCGCCTCATCACCTCATCACCTCATCACCTCATCACATCAACGCTTAATCGCTACACTGGTTTTCAAATACAGGGATATGAGAACTAATTTGCAAAACTGCGTACCATACATATTATTTGGTATGCGAGTCAAAGTCAGATTTTATCATTTTTTCAACTTCTGAGATAGTCCTAATTCGTTAGGCCTTTATACAGCTTCGCCCGGTCAGTCCCATGGCGATATGGCTGATGATGTGGCGTAATAAGATGATTGTCAAAGACAAATAAGTATGGGTCTCTGCTTTGACAAAATGTATATTTTGAAAACAAAAGTAATGATTTTTTATTGTAATCATGGCCACATATGCTGGCGAATATGGGTTTTGATCTTTGGGTCGGGAGGATAAATGTTGGTAGCGGGTATTATACAGCTTAAGTCTTTCCTGACTATGGCAAATTTAAAGTTTAGAGTTTAAGGTTTAGAGTTTAAAGTTTAGGGTTTAAGGTTTGCCTGCCTATGGCAGGTTTAGAGTTGGGGTGGGGCGTGGGCGATGGCGAATAGCTGACTACCCTTTACGGCATAGCCTCCCTGCCTTTCAACTTGGTAGGTTAGCGAGAGATTTTTTAACACAGAGATTTTTTTTTGAATATCGAATGTAGAATAATGAATGTAGAATGATGAAGTTTGGGCGAATGAGTGGGTGACTGACTAATAGGCAACTACCCTTTTGCGGCTCTGCCTGCCTTTTTTTGCAGGTTAGCGAGAGATTATTTGAATGTAGAATGTAAAATGTAAAATGAAGAATGATGAAGTTGGGTAGGGAGTGGACGCTGGTTATCGTGCTTTGCCCATTCGTTTTCCAAACCACTTCGAAATTCGAAATTCAGTGTTCATTATTCATTATTTCTTTGAAAGTTGAATATCCTCATCTGCCTAGATGTTATGTCGGGCAGGGAATGTTGAACCTGCCTGCGGCAAGCAGGTATCGAATGTAGAATGAAGAATGATGAAGTTGGGGAGGGGAGAGGGCGTTTGTTTACATTTATTCTTCTTTGCGACTTAGCGACTTGGCGTGAGATTCTTTGAATGTAGAATGATGAAGTTGGGGAGGGGAGTGGACGATGGTTATCGTGCTTTGCCCATTCGTTTTCCAAACCACTTCGAAATTCGAAATTCAGTGTTCATTATTCATTATTTCTTTGAAAGTTGAATATCCTC
>JAVERU010000177.1:0-4546 GCA_034006965.1 Tenuifilaceae bacterium | reverse complement strand
TTTCTCGAAAAACCGGCTGATCTCTCCAGCAGAATTCTCGGCAAGGAGTTCAGTCTTTTCTAGGGTCTCGTTAAGTATTGTTTGGCGAGAACTAATAACTATATAGCCAATAGAAATAACATAAAAAAGGGAGAAAACGGATAGGATGTAAAGAATAATCTTTTGACGGATAGTGCGTTTATTTTTCATTGCAGCAACGATTTTATTAGCAAGGTAAATTTAGGGATTTATTTTGGGATTACGACTGTTCACGGTTTGTTTATAGTTTTTGGGGCATGTATCGAATCGAATTAAATATTTACCAAGGCATCAGGAAAAATCGCTCACAAAAAAATCTTTAGCAAAATTCACCAAGTAAACCTTCTCGGTAGCTCTAGTTAAGGCAGTGTATAGCCATCGTAAGTATTCCTTACTAATCATATCATCGCGAAAAAAACCTTGATCAATATACACATGCTTCCACTGCCCCCCCTGTGCCTTGTGGCAGGTAACCGCATAGGCAAATTTTACCTGCAGCGCATTGAAGTATGGGTCGGCTTTAATTTTTTTAAAGCGACTCCTTTTATTGATCTCATCGGCATAATCGAGCGAAACGCTTTCGAATAGCTCATTGGATCGGCTCGACGGGAGTGCGGGTGCATCAAGGGCAAGGGTATCGAGCATGATAACAACGTCAAGCTCCTGCTGCTGGTAGTCGGCAAGCTTCACGGTAACCTCTGCAAAACGAAATCCATGGAGCTCTTTCATACCCTTAATACGAACCACCTCAACGATATCGCCATTGGCAATAAAATTTACATCTTGAACCTTTTCGACCCAAAAATAATTGTTTCGGACCACCATAAGCAGGTCGCCAATGGAAAGTTCCTCCTCGCGCCATAGTATCTGGTTGCGAATTCCTTGATTGTACTTGTTTGCCCGTTTGTTGGAGTAGCTTATCACCATTGTATCGTCAATACCCACCTTTGAGTAGCTACTTTCAAGGGTTTCTACCAAGTCAACCCCTGAGAGCCTTACAATATCATCAAAGCCCACGAGTTGAAACTTGGGGATTTCGATATGGTTTTTGGCAATGTAGGTGCGCAATGAGGTTGCATTGCTCAGAATTCCCGAATCAGCAGCCTGCCTTACCACCTCATCGAGAGTGATTTCAACTACTTCATATCCATAGCTCTCCAGAACACGTTTATCTAGCGCAGGGCTAAGGTCGAGCCTAACGGGTGGCAGCTGAGCCTGATCGCCCACTAGCATCAGTCGGCAATTATCCCCATCATCTATAAATTGGATAAGGTCCTCAAGCACATTTCCCGATCCAAAGGAAGAGTCTTCGGCGGAAGAATTGTTGATCATAGAGGCCTCATCTACAATAAATATGGTATTGCTGCTCTTATTCTGGTTGAGTACAAATCGGCCTATGGCCTCATTCTGCGACTGCTGACGATATATCCATTTATGAATAGTAAAAGCTGGATAACCTGAATACTGAGATAGAACCTTGGCTGCACGGCCAGTAGGAGCCAAAAGGACAACCTTAACTCCCTGCATCAACAAAGCCCTTACGCAAGCAGCGATAAGCGTTGTTTTACCAGTTCCTGCGTAGCCCTTGAGTAAGAATATTTGCCGATCACTTCTATCGGTAAAAAAATGGGCAAGCATATGCGATGTAATCTCTTGGCTTTTAGTCAACTCAAAACCAATGCTTTTGATTAGCGTTTTTTCGAGGGCTTCTTTTTTCATTACAATAAATGAATAAAAATTGCTTTAGGTGTTAGATTTTAATTATATGTTTATAAATTTGCAGGCAAACTTAAATTAAATTGAGTAAAATGAAAACCGTTTATCAAATTCTGCTACTAGTTCTCATAGTAGTTTTATCGTATCTGGTATTTGAAAGCATTATGACCCCTATTCGTTTCAATAATGAAAAGGATAAAAGGTATGCAAAAACCATCGATCGTTTAAAAGATATTAGAACAGCTCAATTGGCATATCGTTCTGTACACAACAAATTTACCGGCAGCTTCGATACACTTATCAACTTTGTTAAGTACGACTCGTTTCGCGTGGTTAGGCAAATTGGTTCAATGGACGACTCCCTAGCCCTTGCTCAAGGCCTTGTTCGCCGCGATACGGTTGCAATAAGTGTACTCGACAGCTTATTCAAGAAAGGGTATCCTGTTGATTCACTTCGATACGTTCCTTACACCGGTGGAGCAGAGTTTGAGCTAGGAGCTGGAGAGCTACTTACGGGTTCTGGGCTAAAAATTAAGGTTTTCGAAGCCAAGGTGCATAACGACGTCCTCCTTAAAGGGCTTGATCGTCAGCTTGTGATAAACGAAAATGACCTAAGAAAAAAGTTGGAGCGTTTCCCTGGCCTGCAGGTTGGCTCGCTAACTGAAGCAACAAATAATGCTGGAAACTGGGAATAGGATGGGGTAACTATGCAAAAGTTTGAGCTTTTCGACGAAACCTTTGATCCTTTCCGTACCGAATCATACGAATTATCCATTCAGGTATCCCTGAATGGATTTTCTTTTTGTGTAAAGGATTTAACCCGCAACCTATTCATTGCACTTGGGAACAAGGACTTTGAACAACCAGTGGTATTTGTTGATGATTGGAACAACAGGATTGAATGGATTTTTAACCAATACGAATGGATTCGAAAACCATTTAAAAAGATATATCTTTGTTTCCAGTCGCCTAGATTTGCTTTAGCACCCAAGCAGTATTTTGAACCCCAAAGGGCCAAGCAAATCCTAACCATTTCACATCGTATTGAGGATCTAGAGGAGGTAAGGTACCATAGTATCGATAAGGATACCATATGTATATTCAGCATCCCCTCGTCTCTTACCGCTAGCTTTATCAATGTACATCCAAATGTTCATATCGTGAGCAGTGGTAGCGCTCCTCTGAACTTTCATCTTTCCAAATCTAAAATCAGACCCGCACCACAGCTAACTATAGCAGTGGTCAATTCATTCATCATAATAAACCTTACTAAGGACGGGCAGCTGCTTCATGCTGGATCCATAAAGCAACTAGGTAGCGAAGAAACAACATACCATCTGGTTAATATATGCAATCAGCTCGATATAGCCCCTTCTGAAGTAGAAGTTACCCAGCTTGGTAGGTTACGCGACCAGGCGGAAACATGGACCCTACTCAATCGATTCTTTAAATCAATAAAACTCGAGGATAGCATAAAACATTCTCATTTTAGCTACCAGCTAAGCCAATATAAAGCTGAGTACGCAAATCTTTTTAACCTATCGCTATGCGAATAGTTAGTGGCACCTATAAAGGGAGGATATTTAGCCCACCCAAAACCATAAAAGCCCGTCCAACAACAGATATTGCCAAGGAGGGGCTTTTTAATATCCTTTCCAATAGCTACAATTTTGAAGATATCAGCGTACTCGATCTCTTTTCGGGCACAGGCAGTATAAGCTTCGAATTTGCCTCAAGGGGATGTCAGAGCATCCATTTGGTGGAAATGAATATCCACCACTTCAGCTTCATCCGCAAAGTTCGAGACGAACTCCAACTCGATCAAATAACTCCCATACGCCATGATGCATATAAATTCCTGAAGAATTGTAAGATTAAGTTCGATATTATTTTTGCAGACCCTCCATACGAATTTAGAGGCATTGAGTCCATTCCCGACCTAGTATTCCAGAATACCCTCCTCAAAGACAATGGGTTGCTAATCATTGAACATTCGAAACGGGCAGATCTATCGAAACTCAGCAATTACAAGGAAACCAGAAATTACGGAAATGTTCATTTTAGCTTCTTTAAAACATAATTTTTTTTTGGAAAAGGTATTGCAGATATAAAAAGAAGATTTATCTTTGCACCGTCAAAAATAGAGACACGTTCAGTAAAGCAATATTGGTCCGGTAGTTCAGTTGGTTAGAATACATGCCTGTCATCTCGTCACGGGTGACGAGACGAGTTCGAGGCTCGACCGGATTAAAATTATGTTGAAGTCGTTCTTTTTTGAAATATTGGTCCGGTAGTTCAGTTGGTTAGAATACATGCCTGTCACGCATGGGGTCGCGAGTTCGAGTCTCGTCCGGACCGCAAAAGGGGGTTTAAAAACCCCCTTTTTTTATGCTTTAAACTTGGGAAACAAGCATTTTGCAAAAATGCTTAAAATTCTTTTCTCCAAAAAAACTCTTAAAATTTTCTACCCAGTTTCTACCCGCTATTGGCTTGTTCGATTGATAGGTTATATATTTGCACTAACCTTTTTAATCCCAGATTAGACATTAGAAGTTCTGCGAACTAATGGCTTAGCTGGGTTTAACCCTCCCGATGAATCGGGACAAGCTGATTTAGAAAAACTATATTTGTAATCACTGTTGTCCGATAAAAATATAAGAGAAGGGAGCTCACAAGGAACTCCCAACTCTTTTTAGTAGTTTTGTTTTACCCCAAACATTTAACTACTATGGATAAAAGTACACATTTTTTCGGCACCTCGGTTTTCGGACAGCTGATTTCTTTAATTGACCCCAGAATCATTTCCTCCAGC
>JAVERU010000176.1:0-4551 GCA_034006965.1 Tenuifilaceae bacterium | reverse complement strand
AGTAACATTTAACCTCTTTTAGCGAGATGACAAAATTGACCAAGAACCAAAAACTTGCGTTGTCGAAGATTGAACCCGATAAGCAGTACAAACTATCGGAGGCAGCCAGTTTATTGAAGGAGATTACTTACACCAAGTTCGATGCCTCAGTGGACATCGACATTCGCCTTGGCGTTGACCCCAGAAAGGCCAACCAAATGGTGCGGGGTGTGGTAACACTTCCTCATGGAACTGGAAAAGCTGTTCGTGTATTAGTGCTGTGTACTCCCGATAAGGAGGAGGCTGCTAAAGCCGCAGGTGCCGACTACGTAGGCTTAGATGAGTATATCGATAAGATTAAGGGCGGTTGGACTGATGTGGATGTAATCATCACTATGCCAACTGTTATGCCAAAAATTGGTGCCCTCGGTCGTATCCTAGGCCCACGTGGACTTATGCCTAACCCCAAGAGCGGAACCGTAACCATGGATGTGGATAAGGCCGTGAATGAGGTGAAGGCAGGTAAAATCGACTTTAAAGTTGATAAATTTGGTATCGTTCACACTTCCATCGGTAAGGTTTCATTCGATCCCGAAAAATTGGTAGCAAATGCCCAGGAGTTTATTCAAACTATTAACAAGCTCAAGCCTGCTGCAGCTAAAGGTACTTACATCAAAAGTATATACCTTTCCAGCACAATGAGCCCTGGTTTGCAGATTGATACCAAATCAATCGTGGAAAAGTAATAATAACGCAATAGAGACCCATTTATCATGAGAAGGGAAGATAAGAATGTAATCATTGATACGCTTGCTGAGCAGATCAATCAGTATCCCCACTTTTACCTTGCCGACACATCTACCCTCAATGCCGCTGACACCAGCACATTGCGCCGTAAGTGTTTCGAGAAGGAGGTGAAGCTTGTGGTTGTGAAAAACACCCTTCTGCAAAAAGCACTGGAAAAGTGCGGGAAGGCCGATTTTTCGCCCCTGTTTGATACGCTTAAGGGCTCTACCTCAGTAATGTTTACCGAGGTGGGTAACGTACCAGCAAAGCTTATCAAGGAATTTCGTAAGAAACACGAAAAACCAGTACTTAAAGCTGCTTTCGTTGAGGAATCATTCTATATTGGTGACAACCAGCTTGAGGCTCTTGTTAGCCTTAAGAGCAAAACCGAGCTTATTGCCGACGTTATTGCCCTGCTGCAATCACCAGCTAAGAAAGTTGTTTCTCAGCTGCAATCAGCGCCAAATACTATCGCCGGAGTGGTTAAAACCCTCAGCGAACGTGAAGGATAATTATTATTTTGTTTAGAATTAATAAATAAACCGTTAGGAAAAATGGCAGATCTTAAAAAGTTTGCAGAAGAACTAGTTAATCTTACTGTAAAAGAAGTAAACGAACTTGCTCAGATCCTTAAGGACGAGTATGGTATTGAGCCTGCTGCTGCTGCAGTGGCTGTTGCTGGCCCCGCCGCTGGTGGCGAAGTTGCTGCTGCTGAAGAAAAAAACACCTTTGACGTAGTTCTTAAGTCAGCTGGTGGAGCAAAACTTCAGGTGGTGAAGCTAGTGAAAGAACTTACTGGACTTGGTTTGAAAGAAGCCAAAGAGCTAGTTGACGCTGCTCCTAAAGCAGTTAAAGAAGGTGCTTCTAAGGAAGAGGCCGAATCGCTTAAAACACAACTCGAAGAGGCAGGAGCAGAAGTTGAACTTAAATAAGAAAAACCTGATAGCATTAGGTATTAAGGGTTTAGAGTCTAACGAATAGACTCTAAGCCTTTTTATTGTTTAAATTAATGGTTCAACAAATCCTATCGCAATGTCCTCAGAAACAGTAAAAAAAAGAATATCGTTCGCTAAAACGAAAAATCAGTTCAATTACCCTGATTTTCTAGATATTCAATTGAAATCATTTGGTGAATTCTTCAAGTTTGGCTCTTCAGTAGAGGAGCGAAAGAAGGAGGGGCTGTATAAAGTATTCGCCGAGAATTTTCCCATTACCGATACCCGTAACAACTTTGTTCTCGAGTTTATCGATTATTATGTCGACCCCCCTAGGTATTCTATCGAGGAAACCATTGAACGCGGGTTAACTTTTAACGTGCCCTTAAAGGCCAAGCTTAAGCTTTACTGTACCGACCCCGAGCATGAAGATTTTGACACGGTGGTACAGGATGTTTACTTGGGGGCAATCCCATACATGACCCCACGTGGCACCTTTGTGATAAATGGTGCCGAGCGTGTTGTGGTTTCACAGCTACACCGTTCCCCTGGGGTTTTCTTTGGACAAAGCGTGCATGCCAACGGCACCAAACTTTACTCAGCCAGGATTATACCTTTCAAGGGATCTTGGATCGAATTTGCTACGGACATCAACAATGTGATGTATGCGTACATCGATCGAAAGAAGAAATTGCCCGTTACCACCCTGCTAAGGGCTATAGGTTTTGAGAGCGATAAGGATATCTTGGAAATCTTTGGCCTTGCCGATGAGGTTAAGGTGTCCAAGGCAAACCTCAAGAAATTTGTTGGCCGAAAGCTAGCGGCCCGTGTCCTTAAGTCATGGGTTGAAGATTTTGTTGACGAGGATACCGGCGAGGTGGTATCTATTGAGCGTAACGAAATTGTTCTCGACCGCGAAACAGTTATAGAAAATGAGCATATTGATGAGATTGTGGACTCTGGAGCTAAAACAATCCTCCTGCATAAGGACGATCACAATATCTCCGACTACGCCATAATCTACAATACACTACATAAAGACCCCTGTAACTCCGAGAAAGAAGCTGTGGTTCACATCTACCGTCAGCTCCGTAATTCCGAGCCACCCGACGAGGCAACTGCCCGCGATGTAATCGATAAGCTGTTCTTCTCCGATAAGCGATACGATTTGGGTGAAGTAGGTCGTTACAGGATAAACAAAAAGCTTAACCTTTCCACCGATATCGATGTTAAGGTGCTTACCAGGGAGGATATCATTGAGATCATCAAGTATCTCATCGAACTTATTAACTCAAAAGCCGATGTGGATGATATCGACCACCTAAGTAACAGACGTGTTAGAACGGTTGGCGAACAGCTAGGAAACCAGTTTAGCGTAGGGCTTGCTCGGATGGCACGCACCATCCGCGAGCGGATGAACGTGAGGGACAATGAGGTGTTTACTCCCATTGACCTAATCAATGCTAAAACGTTATCCTCGGTAATCAATTCCTTCTTCGGAACCAACCAGCTGTCGCAGTTTATGGACCAAACCAACCCATTGGCTGAGATGACCCACAAGCGTCGTCTGTCAGCCCTGGGCCCAGGCGGTCTGTCGCGTGAGAGAGCCGGTTTCGAGGTTCGCGACGTGCACTATACGCACTACGGTAGGTTGTGCCCCATTGAAACCCCAGAAGGGCCTAACATTGGTCTAATATCTTCGCTTTGCGTGTATGCTCGAATCAACGATCTTGGCTTCATCGAAACACCATACCGTAAGGTAGAGAACAGCAAGGTGGATCTTACCAATGAGGGAGTGGTTTACCTAAGCGCCGAGGAGGAAGAGTTTAAAATCATTGGACAGGCCAATGCTCCCCTAAACGAGGATGGTTCATTTGCAAATCCCAAGGTGAAGTCAAGGCTTGAGTCAGACTTCCCACTGGTAGAGCGCGAGAAGGTAGATATGATGGATGTGGCGCCTAACCAAATTGCATCAATTGCAGCTTCGCTTATTCCATTCCTTGAGAACGATGATGCCAACCGTGCCCTCATGGGGTCGAACATGATGCGTCAAGCAGTACCACTTCTCAACCCCGAAGCCCCTATTGTAGGTACTGGCCTTGAGGAGGTAGTGGTGCGCGATAGCCGCGTTCAGGTTGTAGCCGAAGAGGATGGAATTATCGAATACGTTGACTCTGATGAGATTGTTGTAAAGTATCTGCAATCGGAGGAGCAACGATTTGTGAGTTTTGATCCAGAGATTAAGCGATACAAACTTCCAAAGTACAAGAAAACCAACCAGAACACTTGCGTAACCCTTCGCCCTATGGTGGTTAAGGGACAGCAGGTGAAGAAGGGTGAAATACTAACCGAGGGATACTCAACCCGCAATGGTGAGCTGGCGCTTGGCCGTAACCTGAAGGTGGCATTCATGCCCTGGAAAGGTTACAACTTTGAGGATGCTATTGTGATTAGCGAGCGCTTGGTTCGCGAAGATGTGTTCACTTCGGTTCACGTTGATGAGTATGTGCTTGAAGTTCGCGATACCAAAAGGGGTATCGAGGAGCTTACTGCCGATATCCCCAACGTGAGCGAGGAGGCGACAAAGGATCTGGACGAGAATGGAATGATCCGTATTGGCGCCAACGTTGTTCCAGGCGATATTCTAATCGGTAAAATTACCCCCAAGGGCGAGTCTGACCCAACCCCAGAAGAAAAGCTGCTTCGCGCAATTTTTGGTGATAAGGCTGGCGATGTGAAGGATGCATCAATGAAAGCACCCCCTTCTCTTTACGGCGTGGTTATCGAGAAAAAGCTATTCACCCGTTCGGTTAAGGACAACAAAAAAGGGAAGAATAGCGAGAAGAACCTT
>JAVERU010000175.1:0-4554 GCA_034006965.1 Tenuifilaceae bacterium | reverse complement strand
TGTTTTCCTTAAATTTCAAAATCAAATGTACAGCTTTTTTTAAAATCCAAAATCTGGGTTTATTTTTTTGGAGGTGCTATGAAAAATAAGGTGCGGTTAGGTAGAGGGCAAAATCTTTATCCTTAATGCCGTAATTATTGAAAATAAACCTATTAATTTTGCCGTTGATTCTTTCCGCTTTAGCGTTAGTTTACCTCGCTCGGCGAAGTCGCAGACTTCGCCGAACCTAAGTAGCGGCCTCTGACCGCACAAGATTCAACTTGTAGCTAGGCTTAGGGATTGTAGTAAGTGTGTAGCTGCACGGTAAAATGGGGAAGTGTAATTTTTTTAACGGAGGTCGGGAGACCGCGATTTAAAAACGACGAAGCTATAAACCTGGACGAGCGGGGGTGTTTTTTTACTTGTCCTTTACTAAAGGTAGTAGCTATTCTTTAGCACATCAAAAAAAGATTTAATGATTATCCGTTATGATGCCTAAAGCCTTTACGTCATTGCGAACCACGAAGTGCTCGACGAAGTTAAACCCTCGTGCTTCGTGGTTTGAAGCAATCTATAAAATCCTGTTAATTAAAAGATTGCTTCACAAAGGACGTTCGCAATGACGTGTCGTTGTAACCAACTCATTCGTCATAGGCATTATAGCGGATAGTCATAAAAGATTTAATCTAAACTTTTGACAAATAGAAACATGGATATTATCTTTGTAGGAGATGGAAGTAGTTGTAGGCGGAATGTCACTAGAAGTATCCTGTGGTGCATCTAATGCAATTGCTTTAGGACTACCTTATTTAGGGCTTGCAGGTTGGTTGAGTGCTGCATCAATTGTTATAAGCAATGCATATAATGGATGCTACGAATCAACAAGTAGTATAACTCAAAACACTTTGTTACATTTAAATGCAATTATTAAACCTGTAATTAAGTGTTTAACTGCAACATAATCTTTAATTCAACAAGGTGTTATAGTGTTTTAGCACCTTGTTTTTTAATAAAATTTAAAACATATGTATTTCTTTATACTAAAAAAATATTATGACTATCCGTTTCGATACCAAAACACCGAATCGTCATTGCGAATCCGCCAGCCGGCGGATGAAGCAATCTTTATTTCACTGAATACGAATAGATTGCTTCGTCGTAAAAAACACTCCCAGCCTGCCGCCTGCCGGCAAAGGCAGGGCAAAGGCAGGCTCGCAATGACGTATTCTTATATTTTAACTTTAGGTATGTTAGCGGACAATCATATAAAAATAATCTATTAGATAATAGAATAAATGAGTTGTTACTATTCTTAGACCTACATCTACCTTTCTACAGCTCGAGATTGTGGAGGTGTATAAGGGTACAAGGTATGACGATACCTGTATTAGCGAGCTGTTCTTCAACGACACCTATGTTGCCAATTATCGTAACCAACCCTACAGCAAGGTGCTAAATGTTTATGTTGATGATTCCAACGAGGGACAGATTCTAATTGATACTCCCACACAAAAGGGTATTCAGATACTAAGCAATCCCGAATCGGTTTTTCAGGTGATAGATATTAGCGAGAATAAGCGGTGGGCAACCATTATAAGGATGCCTGTTGCTATGGGGGAAGGGCGCGTTGAAACAGAGTACCTGATAGTAAACACGCATATCGGAAAAATTCTGAATGGTAATATCGAAAAAGCATCGGCTATACAACTGTTTAGCCCACTGTTTATTGTTAACAGATACTACGAGACAATCCTCGAACATCCCCAGGGAGAGATCGTTCTGCGCTAATCCGTTGGTGTTGATTTTCGCCTGTTTGGAGCTTGTGTAAAACCCTCCCTTCATGAAGAAAAAAAAAGCAGCGAGGCCAAGTGTATATAATCTTGACCTCGCTGCTTTGTTGCTAAGTAAAGGTTTACCAGACCGTTTTTAGCATTCCCCCATCTACGGGTATTGTCGATCCTGTAATAAACGAAGCTTTGTCCGACAGTAAAAATGCAGCCAAATTCCCAAGCTCCTCGGGCTTACCATATCGACCCAGTGGAATATGCTCATGAAATCTCGACCTAACTTCGTTTACGCTCACCCCATCGTTTTCTGCAATAATACCATCGAGCTGCTTAACCCTCTCGGTATCGAGCCGGCCGGGTAAGATATTGTTGATGCGGATGTTGTATGGCGCCAAATCGCGCGATAGGCTTTTGGCAAGGCTCGTTACGCCCGAGCGAAAAACATTGGAGAGCAGAAGCATATCGATGGGTTCTTTCACCGATACCGAGGTGATGGTTACAATGCTCCCTTTTGATGCCTTTTTCATATGGGGCAGCACCTCTCTGATTAGGCGAACAGCACTCAATAGGTTGAGTTCAAATGCAGCCTGCCAGTGCTCATCGGAAAAATTGTCGAACCTTCCTGCAGGGGGGCCACCGGCATTAACAATCAAACCATCTATATGGCCATACTTGGCTAGCCCTGCTTGTACCCATTCCTTAATCGATTTGGGGTTGGTAACATCCAGCGCGCCAAAATCAGCGCTCGAGCCGCACTCCTTGGCAATTCGCATCGAGGAGTATTTCAGCTTCTCCTCATCGCGACTGCCTATGAACACATTGGCTCCTTCTTTGGCCGAAGCCTCGGCAATGGCATACCCCAATCCCTGGCTACCGCCCGAAACGAGTATGGTTTTCCCTTTAAGTAGTGGTTGCATAGCGTGTGTTTTTAATTACTAATATACAAATATCAAAGTAAACTGCTGGGCTTGCCGTGAAATTGTTTAAGGCTTATTGGTTTTAAAAAAATTACACCATACAAGAACAGCCAAGCTTTTGTTCTTGGCCGTTTTTAATGATGTTTGAGTAAAGTTGTAACCTATCGTCCAATGTATTCACCTAAGTCACCTGTAAGCGAAAGGATATCAATCTCGGCAGCTTGGGCGTTAAGCTGGGCCGATATTAGCCTGGTTTGAGCATCAAGTAGCTTGTTTTGGCTCTCGCGGAGTTCCAGGTCCGAAATGGCACCCAGCCGGTACTTTTCCCAAGATGCCTCGGCATTGCGCTGAGCAAGCTCAACCGAATACTCCTCAACCTTAACCAGCTCAATGGCCTGGTTAAGGTTGTTAACAAGCTTAAACGCTGTGCTTTTTAGCCTAAGTGAAAGCTCCTGTTCGTTCAACCGTTGGTTTTCGGCCAGTATCTTGGCGTTATTCACTCTGCGGGTTGCGTTAAAACCATTGAAAATGCTGATAGATGCTCCAATCCCAAGGGTTGGGCCGTGGGTTACATTTAGCGTTGTCGATCCCTCGGGGGTGCCAATATGCGAGAAGTTGTAGGCGCCACCTAGCGTAACGGTAGGGTAACGCGAAGCCATGGCTTCACTCAGCTCAAGGTCACCTATTTGCGATTGTAATCTGGCATTTAGTAGGCTGGGATTAAACTCCTTAATCTTTAAAAATATATCGTCGTTTGATGCTGCTTTTGGTACTGGAATGGCAGTGTTTATTGTGAATCCAACATCGGGGTCGCGACTGAGCAAACGGTTAAGTTCTGCCTTTAGGTTCACCAGGTGGCTCCCCTGTCGAATGTACTGCGCACTATCGGCTCTAAAGTCAACCTCCGATTGCAACTCCTGTAGCCCATAACCTACACCGATCAACGATTTTTCACGAGCTATCCTTAGGCGTTGGCGCGAAAGGTCCATCTGCTCCTCGTAGTTCTTAAGTAGCTTCTCGTTAAGGGCAATGTTGTAGAACGTGTATGCGATGTTGGCCACGGTGTTCTCAACTTCCATTCTTAGGTATAGATCGCTTTGCTGCTTGTACACATCGAGCTTCTCCTTGCGGACAAACATGGCAAACCCATCGAACACGGTCCAGTTTAGCTGCACCCCCGACGATAGGGCGTGAGTTGGGAAACCCTCTTGGGTAAGCGTGCTTTCATCATCAAACTCGTAGTGCCTGTTCTGAAAGTTGTTGCTTTGGTTAATATTCAGGTCGAGCCTTGGAAGGTAACCGGCGCTGCCCATGGTGTTGTTGTTGGTTGCAATGGAAACATTGTTCTGGGCAATCTGAATTGAATAGCTATTCTCGAGCCCAATTCTTATGGCATCCTCAAGCGTTAACTCCTCCTGCGCAACCCCGAACAGGGGTACTAAGCCCAGCAATAAAACTATGAAACTACTCCTCATCATGTATAATATTTGCTGTTTTCTTTGATATATAAGTATACATTGCAGGCACAACGAAAAGCGTTAGGCCAAGTGCAAAAAGTAGTCCTCCAATGATAGTTATCCCCAGTGGTATTCGGCTGGTTGAGGCTGCTCCAAGCGCAAGTGCTATGGGCAACGAGCCAAAAATGGTTGAAAGGCTGGTCATAAGGATTGGCCTTAAACGTTGACCCGCAGCTTCGATTACTGCTTTTGTTTTGTCGAGGCCTTTCTGCTTTTTCTGATTTGCAAACTCCACAATAAGAATCCCATTCTTAGTTACAATTCCCACCAGTACAATCATGCCGATTTGGCTAAAGATATTCATGGTTTGCCCCATAACGTATAGCGATATGAAAGCTCCCGCAAGGGCAAGCG
>JAVERU010000026.1:0-29691 GCA_034006965.1 Tenuifilaceae bacterium | reverse complement strand
CCTTAAGCGCCGCGGGGTTCATAGCCACAAGCACATCGCAATAATCGCCAGGAGTGTAAACCTTTTTGCTGCCAATCTGCAGTTGAAATCCAGAAACCCCGCCAATTGTACCTTGGGGAGCACGAATTTCCGATGGGTAATCGGGGAAAGTGCTTACGCCATTGCCAAAAAGGGCAGAGGCATCGGAGAATAGAGATCCGCTAAGCTGCATTCCATCACCTGAATCGCCCGAGAATCGTATCGATACCTCGTCCACTTCAAGTACTTGCTTTTGTTTATCCATAATGGGTTAAATTTATTTGTTTCTCATTGGGGGGAAATCCTAAAATGCAAATGCATATAAAATGGATGCCCATTCTATATGCATACTGAATTTGTTTTCAGGCTTTTCAATTAAACCCCCTGCTTGAAAATTATAATGCAAAATTAGCTATTTTATGAAAGGAATAACGCCAGAAAACTTTTTTTTGGTTGTTTTACAACATGATTCTTGTCAGGTTTAAAACGTTTTCGGAGGGTGAAACTATAATTGGCTGATAGTAAGGTTTGAATTGGAAGTGAAAAAGGCTGCTGCTAATTTTTATGGGTGTGGTTAAGCAAAAGATGCCCTATCTTTGTTGTTGATATTAATCATCAACCAGAATATTGGTATGGCCATCATAAGGAAGCTACGGGGGAAGTATCCCAAAATTGGAAAGAACTGTTTTATTGCCGAAACGGCTGTAATTATTGGCGACGTGCAAATTGGCGACGACTGCAGCATATGGTACGGCGCGGTGCTTAGGGGCGATGTAAACCCCATACGCATTGGCAACCGGGTAAGCGTGCAGGATAATGCCGTGCTGCATACCACCTACCAAAAATCGGTGGTTACCCTTGAGGACGATGCAATTATTGGGCACAATGTAACCGTGCATGGCGCAACGGTAAAGTCGGGCGCGCTTATAGGCATTGGCGCCACCGTGCTCGACGATGCCGTGGTGGGCGAGGGCGCCATTGTGGCGGCCAACGCCCTTGTGCTGGCCAATACGCAGATTGAGCCCGGTTGCATCTACGCCGGCGTGCCCGCCAAATTTGTGAAGAAGCTCGATGTGGAGCAATCGATGCAGATAAACCAGCGCATTGCCAAGGGCTACCTGCTTTATAAGAGTTGGTATGAGGAGGGGGAGGAGAAGTGATTGGCTGATTGACTGATTGAAACTGAAAACTGATTTAGATTGGATGATTGGATGATTGGATGATTGGATGATTGGATGATTGGATGATTGGATGATTGGATGATTGAATGAACTGCCAAAGGCAGACTGATTGGATGATTGAGTGACCCGCCATTGGCATGTCTACAGACAGCCTGCCTGGTAGGCCGGTTTGAGCGGGCAGGTTGTGGATGATTGATTGAAACTGCCTGACTGACGTCTTTGGCAGTTCCTTTTACTCACGGGTTGAATATTTGCTTAGTAGATAGTCAACCTGTGAATAATGTTAGGAAACAACGACTTGGTTTGGCACAGGCGGAACCTGTTTTTAATCAATTGGGGCAGGAGTAACTTGCTAGCAATAAAACGACTCAGGTGCATTTACCTGCCAGTTGTTTGCCGAGAGGAAAATTAGGCAGGACCTGAGCCGAACGGAGGGGCTTTTTGTTTCAAGGAAGTTAAAAGATTGGTTTACTAAAGTCTATTTCAATTCTACTTGTAACTGATACTTCGATGCCACTAAAGCCCACTGTTATAGCAGATGGGTAACCCCAGTTTGTTTTAGAGGTTAATTTGTACCCTATGTTTAATCCAAAATATAATGCATGTTCTTTAAGAGCAATACGTCGATCTAGGCCAAGGCCGAAATTAGAATACACTATGGGGGTAGGTGTCATATACATCTTTTCGAACTTCTCGATTATATGTATTTCATTGATGCTTTCGCTAAAAGTTAGAGATTCAATTTTTTTTGACATTTTAAGTCTTGCCAATGATAAGCCAAAGCCAAGATAAGGATATATTTGCCATTTTTTTGAATTCGATAGAACTCGTTGCATTTGTAATCCTAGTTCAATAATATTTAATTCGGCTGTCTTTTGTGTAGTGGTTTCAGTTGGTGAACTAGTTTCATAGTAGGTAATTGTAGCAGTACCAAAATTGTTGCTGCTTTCCTTTCGATTTGATATTCCCATTGAGAAAGAAAACAAGTTATTTTCTAAGGTATTGTAACCATTTTCTGACAAAACCTCATTAAAACTATGAAAATTTGTAAAGTGATTGGATGATTTAATGTAAAAACCTGTAACAGCTTTTGTGCTGGGCTCAATTTGAGCAATGGAAGATTTACAAATTAAAAAAAATAGTGTAAAAATTAAGAAAATAGTATGAATTGCTTTCATATTAGTAGTAGTTAGTTTGTTGTTAATCTAGTAAGATGTGAATCATAGATTTAATTAAACGTGGTTTTAGTCATTAAAAATTAATTGAAATTATGTTGTGTTTGAAATTGTTGAATGTTATGAGTCTGAATTATAGTCAACCTATTTTTGGATTGTTCATAAAAAGTCTCTATGATTTAGATTTGACTTGGATAATGATTCGAAAGTAATACATTTTCTAGCTAAACGAAAATAGAATTAAAGTTGGTTTACAAAATCTATTTCTTAGCGAAGAGAGGAACTTAAATATTAAATACTTCTTTTAAGAAACAGTTTTCACATACAAAATAAACAACCCTTTTAGATTCTTATAAAACATTTTGAGGCTATCTGAATAGTGAAAATGATTCAAATTCCTTTTGACAAGAATGTATCTGTTGGATTTGTCATACACACAATGGTTAAGGAATTACCTTTCAGATAGCCTCATTAATTGAAGAATATTTAATCAGAAAATTTAGTCGCTTATGGAGATTTACCAATTATCTATCAATTTGAAATATATTAGTTCTCCTGCTTGTATTCCAGCTATTGCACCTATAGCCCCACCTATTGCTCCAGTTGTTGAGCCTAACCAAGCTGTTGCAGCAACACCTACTAAACAACCTGTAAAGCCACCCACAACAAATAATACTGAACGAACCACAGCCTTAATTACATTCTTTAGCCAGCCTTTGGTCAGATTACTGTTATTTTGAGTGTTGGACAATGATATCATAGAAGGAATTAATAATTCGCATTGAAGCAAACCCGATTCAATAATATCCCTTTCTTGCCCAACGATATTTTTATCAGAACTTACTCTTTGACAAATATTGTCGACTACCCCTATTAATTTTGTTTCAAGTTTTTCGTTTATATCATATTCGATAGGCTCAATATCTGATAATTCAATAGCCAAGTCAGAAAGTTCTGTTTTTAGTTTTAATGAAAACTCCATTAATATATCTTTTGAATTTTGAGTCAAATTTGGTAAATCACCACTAAAATATTCAGAATAGGTTAATTCATTAAGCGCAACATCTACAATTTCTCTAATTTCCTCCTTTGTGAGGCTTTCCGATTTATGTTGATATTTTTTTATAGTTTGAATTGAATGTAAACTTGCGTTAAAATTTTTATTAGGTGACAGTGGGTAGTTGATTAATTCATTGTAGGTATTCAGATACTTCTTGTCCATTTTTGAATACTGATTTTCAATGAATGTTCTTACATTATCTAATGAGGTAGCATCATTGCTAGTGGTTTCAATTGATGACACAGCATTTTTGAATATATTCGATTGAATAATAGCTTCTTTAGCGAAAGTTTCTTTGAATAAATTCGAGAAGTTATCCCTACTTGGTTGCTCTTTATTGCAGGATATTGTTGAGGTTATAAATATTAATAACAAACTGGTAATTAATTTAGTTTTCATGTCTCTGAAGGTTTGATTGTCATTAGTAAAATTATTTTCTGTTAGTTGTGTTATTCAACACATTATTCTTAGTTGAACGTAATTTTATTAGTACCTTTAAGTATAGTAGTGACAAATTGTGCGTAAAGTGATCAGGTACCCTTTTTTTTATGAGTTCAACTTCTTTATGCTATCTTTGTCACATCATACCTTACCTCCTTTCCTTTTTAGGTTAGGGGCGTGCGAAGGGGGAGCTTGGGCTGGTGAGGCACTGTTGGCTTCCCCTTCTTTCTGCCCGTGTTTTACCGCGAAGGCTCAGCACGAAGCCAGAACGCTGTAAATTGTCGTAAAACTTTTCTGCTGTTAACCTGGGGCGGGGAATGCTGCCTAGGTTTGTGTTTCTGCTTTTGTGGCTCATAGGTTTTAGCTTTAGGTCTATCTGCCTTTGGCAGGTTTACCTGCCTCTGGCAGGTTTAGGATTGTTGCACTGGCAAAAGGTCGCTTTTAAACTTTCAGCTCCTCTACAGCTTCATTGCGGCTAACGGCTGGTTCTGCCCTCGCATTAATCCTACGCGGTATCAAATATAAGTAGAATAATTGTATTTACCCCCCCCGTTAATATGTTATAAAACATATTACAATCAGATTTTCATGGTAACCATTACCAGGGTGGGTGCGCCCAGTGCTGAGTGCTGGAAGGCAGGTTACCATCGGCCCTGCCCGATGAGCAGGATGCTGCCCAGAGCAGGGCGAGATGCCAAAGGTTCAAAGGTTAATCAAGCCTCAGTAATAATTGTTTAGTTAACAATTTTTATGATCAGGAGAGGAGCAGCATTATTGCTCCTCTCTTTTGTTTGTATACAGTGTGTAAACGTTATTATCACTCGGGAAATGACACCCGAGATTAATTAAACGGAAACTATATCGGATATCCTTTTGTTACAATTGTTAGTGTTGGGTATAATATCGATATTTGGCAACAAAACAGGCTATGAACTACCCCACTCCAATTCAAGCGAGCCCACATGCTAAAGTGTATTCCGCCTCCAGCCAAAACCACAGGGTTTTCGCCGATATGGAGCGGGGGCAAACATACTGTGCCGAGGGAACCTACGGTACGACCATGGCCTTCTACTCTTGGCTTAAAAAGCAGGTGAACCTGCTGTATCCAATTTCCGATTACCCATCGTCGAGGGTAAATAGGGACAAGCTACGCGAACTAAGCCAACGGCTACTGGTTAGGATTAAGGCTCACCAAATAGACTTGCACAAAGCGCCACCTATCCCTTGGTTGCTTGAGTTTTATCCTAATTTGCAAGATTTCTACCTGCCCTTTACCGATGTGTTGGGCATCAACGGGGCATACCAGTGGTATGTGAATGGGGTTCAGTTCCCCGGATTACAGCACAGGGTACATCCCTACTACGGAGCCTATTTCCCTACGCGCACCGAGCATTTACAACTATTCGACCAGTGGTTGCAACGCAGTAAACCCTTTGCTAATGCTATCGATTTGGGCACAGGTTGTGGGGTGCTCACTTTCTACATGCTTAAGCATGGTGTGAGCAATTGATTGCAACCGATATCAACCCCAATGCTATCCATAGCGTAGGGCAGGATATGTATCGTCACGATTTGGGCTGCAGGGTGAGGCTAATTAACGCTGATTTGTTAGAAGGCATTAGCTGCAATAGCATCGATTTGGTTGTCTTTAATCCACCCTGGATTCCCGACAACGCCACAGGAATCCTCGATTTGGCGATGTACTATCAAAGCGATTTGTTCCATCGATTTTTTAGTACCGCCTACGAATCATTACCTGACAGCTGCAAAGTGGTAATCCTTTTCTCAACATTTGCCCATGCAGCTGGTCTTAGGGTTGAACACCCCGTTCGCCATGAATTGGAACACCATCAGCGTTTCAAGCTGGTAAATCATATTCAATCGTCTGTAAACCAAAAGCCATCGCAAAAAAAGAGTTGGCTAGCAGAAATCCGAAGCAACGAGAAGATTGAGCTATGGGAGCTGGAGAGGGTGAATCGGTAGTTGGTAATCGGTAATCGGTAAACGGTAGTCGGTAGTTGGTAAACGGTGATCGGTAGTTGGTAGTCGGTAGTTGGTAAACGGTGAACGGTAGTCGGTGATCGGTATTCGATGATCGGTGATCGGTAAACGGTAATCAGTGATCGGTGATTGGTAATCGATGCTTGGCTTAACGTCTGTCAGGAGGGGGTAGTTGGTAATTAGGAATGATTCAACTGCCTGCCAAAGACGTTAGTTAGGTCACTCAATCACTCGATTATTCAATCATCCAATCATTCAATCTGCCTGCCAAAGACGTTAGTTAGGTCACTCAATCACCCAACCTGCCCGCTCTACCCTGCCTACCGCAGGTAGGCTGTCGGTAGACAGGCCACTGGCGGGTCACTCAATCAACCCTCGTTATACTTCGTATTCCCTCGTCAGCTATCGCATACGAGACAAGCTGAGGCAGGCAACTTGTCCGCTCTACATGTCGGTAAACAGCCCATTTACGGGTCAACCACTCAATCAATCACCCAAATCCCTAGACTTTAAACCCTAAACCCTAAACCCTAAACCTTAAACCTTAAACCCTAAACCTTAAACCTTAAACCCTAAACCTTAAACCTTAAACCTTAAACCCTAAACCCTAAACCCTAAACCCTAAACCTTAAACCCTAAACCTTAAACCTTAAACCTTAAACTCTCTATCCCATTCTCTCTCCCCATATGTTTATAAACACTCCCCCAGAATTATCTCCGCAAAGGTTTTCGAATTACATTTTTATCAATAAATTTGCGTTGCTTAATCGCTTAAAAGTTATGCTTTTGTCAGGTATATAGCATATTGTGGTACCAAGTGTGGGTTTAGGTTTTCCTAAGCCTTGTTCTTTTTATATCAATACAATTTCTAGTTTAACAACCTAACCCTGCCAAAGGGCAGGTAAACCTAAAAAAACTGTATGTCAACCTATCTAATTGTTGTTCTGGCCTACTTTGGCTTGATTACCCTAATATCTATTCTAACCAAAAAGGTGGCTAGCCGTTCGGCGGCCGATTATCTGGTGGCGGGGCGTAACCTTGGTGTTATTGCTTGCGCTGTGGTGGTGGCCTCCGAGTGGTTAGGAGGGATGAGCACCATTGGTGTTAGCGAACAATCGTTCACATCGGGTACTTTGCAGCCCATACTTTACAATATCTCCACAGCTATCGGTATGATTATTATTGGGTATACCGTGGCACGTCATTACCGTCAAAACAATGTGCACACCGTGAGCGAAATGCTGGGCCGACTATTTGGCAAGCGCGCAAAGGCCATCTCGGCCGTTGCGTTTCTGTTTGCCTACATCGTGTTGGCATTTGTGCAGCTGCAAACCGCATCCAGCGTAATATCTGCAATGTTCGAGCTGCCTTGGGTTACATCCGTAATAATATCATCGGTGGTAATCACCATATACACATACATTGGCGGAATGCATGCCTTGGCCATTACTGGTATAATCCACGTGGTGGTGATGTTTGGTGGAATTGGATACGCAGCATTCACAGGTATTACCGATATAGGTGGGTTTGCCTCGCTAAAGGTCGATTTGGTGGCCTTGGGTTCACCCGAGAATCTTTACAACCCATTTAGCGGCGGCTTGGGCTATGCATGGAGCCTAATTATTGGTGGAGTGCTAGGTGGAATGGCTGGTCAGGCAAGTATTCAGCCAATTTTTGCTGCCCGTTCTGCCGATATCGCCAAGAAGGCAGCAATCCTATCGTCGTTAATCATCGCACCCTTTGGTATCATGGTGGCAATCCTTGGCCTGGTGGCCAAAACAGGCAACTACTTTGATGTAACCACTGCGGCAAGCCCACTTTGGAATGCCGACCTGGGTATAATTAATCCCAAGATGGTGCTGCCAACCCTTATGGTTACCCCTGAGTTTATCCACCCTGTTATGGGGGGAATTGCCCTTGCTGGAATCCTGGCGGCAATCCTATCAACGGTTGGCCCTGTAAACTTTGCTGTGGTTACCATTGCCACAAAGGATATTTACCATGGAATAATCAATAAGTCGGCGGTAGACCAAAAGATTATCTCAACGGCTCGCAAGCTGGTCATCCTTGTAAACCTAATAACCATACCGCTAGCTATTTACTCAAGCGGAGCAATACTTAGCATGGCTTACATATCGTATGGAATACGTGCCATAGGCGCAATAGTTATTATGCTTGGCATTTACAAGCGTGGTTGGATATCTACCGATGGTGTTCGCTTTGCCTTTATTGGCGGTACCGTTGCGGTTATTATCAACATTATTGCCAAGCTTGCAGGCTGGTGGCAAATGGAGGACACCTACATGGCGGTAATGGCAGCAGTTGTATGCATTATCATTGGTAATATCTATGCAAACAAGCGCAAGCGCGATATTCGAGCCAAAGGAATCTCCATGCGTAAGCCTAAGGACATTTAAAACCCTTATTGAGATATGAATAGTTCAAAACCGTTAGAGGGCATTAAGGTGCTGGAGTTGGCCAGCGTGTTGGCCGGACCCAGCATTGGAATGTTTTTGGCCGAGCTGGGTGCCGAGGTTATTAAGGTTGAAAACCTAGTTACCGATGGCGATGTAACCCGCAAGTGGAAACTCCCCACCGAAAACCCCGATACCGATATCTCTGGCTACTACTCCTGCGTGAACTGGGGTAAGAAATCGCTGGCCATTGACCTGTCCAAGTGCGAGGGGTTAAATGTGATTTATGCCTTGGGTAAGCAGTGCGATATTATCCTTGCCAGCTATAAGCCTGGTGATGCAGAGAAACTTCAGGTAGATTACAGTACTTTCAAAAAGCTAAACCCAAAGGTTATCTATTCGCATATTACAGGCTATGGCCTTAACAACCAGAGAGCTGGTTTCGATGCCATTATACAGGCCGAGAGCGGATTTACCTTTATGAATGGCGAGCCCGATGGCCCACCCACTAAAATGCCCGTGGCATTGATGGATGTGCTAGCAGCGCATCATCTTAAGGAGGCCATTCTGCTGGCGCTATACCAGCGCGAGCGGGGAGGTGAGGGGTGCTACATCGATGCATCGCTTTTCAAGGCCGGTGTTTCCTCTTTGGCCAATCAGGCTACCAACTGGCTGGTGGGCAAAACCATTCCTAGGCGGATGGGCTCCGATCATCCAAACATTGTTCCCTACGGAACCATTTACAACACCTCCGATGGGAAGGGCATTGTGATTGCCGTTGGCACCGAGAAGCAATTTGCCGAGCTGTGCGATGTGCTGGGTAAACCCGAGTTGGCATCCGATCCTAAGTTTAGCAAGAACTTTAGCCGGGTAAAGAATAAGGTGGAGATAAACGGCATACTGCAAGATTTAATCATTAAGTACGACCGCGAAACCATTCTCGGTATGCTGGCCAAGCGCAAGGTGCCTGCTGGTGGAGTGTTCAATATGCAGGAGGTGTTCGAAACCCCCGAGGCCAAGGAGATGATACTCGAGGCCGATATCCATGGGCTATCCATTCAAGGGGTTAGCTCCGTGGCGTTTAATGTCGATGGTGTTCCATCGAGCGGTGGTATGAGCTATCCCCCCCATTACGGCGAGCACACCTACCATATACTGCGCGATGAGCTGGGGATGGAACTCGAGGAAATTGAAAATTTAATCAGTCAAAACATAGTGTATGCAGCAAACAAGTAAAAGCAAGATGGTGATTACCGATGGTTCTCGGCTAATGATTGAGGCCATGGCTAGAGCTGGTGCCGATGCGTTTATTGGCTACCCCATTACCCCAGCAAACCTACTGTACTCGTACTCGGCAGCACGTATGCCCATGATGCTTCCTGCCCCCGACGAGATTACCACCCTGCAGTGGATGACAGGGCTTTCAACAGCAGGCAAACTGCCTGTTACGGCCACTTCGTTCCCTGGCTATGCGCTAATGCTTGAGTCTATCAACATGGCATTTATGATGGAGATGCCCATGGTGATAATCCTTGTGCAGCGTCTTGGTCCAGCCACGGGAACTGCCACCTGCGGTGCGCAGGGCGATTTAATGCTGCTACGCGGACAAATTTCGGGCGGTCACCAACTACCCGTGCTGTGCGCATCGGACTATAAGGATTGCTGGACATTGGCAGCCGAGTCGGTAAAGCTGGCCGAAAGGCTTCGCACGCCCGTGGTGCTGCTAACCTCTAAGGAGGGGATCATGACCCAGCGTAGCTTCGATCTGTCGGTTTTAGAAGATATTCAGCCTGTTGTTAAGAAACGATACAGCAAGAGCGAACCATACGTTCCGTACCTAGCCGACGATTCGTTGGTGCCCGAGTTTCTTGAGGTGGGTAACCCAAATCATCAGGTGCGTACAACTGCATCAACCCACGACACCAAGGGGATTCTGCAGCACTCAACTCATGAGGCACTGGCCAATACGGTTCGTCTGGAGAGAAAGGCTAATCATCACCTCAAGTCTTACACTTTTTTTGATATTGACGAGCAGCCCGGTGCCAAGAAGCTGATTGTAGCCTTCGATATTTCGGCCAATGCGGCCATCGATGCGGTGGCCATGATGCGTGAGCAGGGCGAAAAGGTATCGCTGCTAGTTCCCAAGACCCTATTCCCAATACCCGATGATTATTACGAGATAATGGATAGGTACGATGAGGTGGTGATGGTTGAGGAGAATCTGAATGCGCAGTATGCTCGCATACTTTTTGGGCACCGCTTGCCAAGCAAAATTGCCACCGTTGGAGCACTAGGCAAAATGATTACACCACAGGAAATAATAAACGGAGGAAAGTAACCATGAGCACACCTTTTCTAAATACACCAAATCTACCCTTTTGCAAGGGTTGTGGACACGACCTGATTGCCAAAAGCACTGCTCAGGCGCTCGAAAAGATAGGGCTTAACCCCCTTGATGTGATTATGGTTACCGATATTGGCTGCCATGGCATTATCGATAAAACCTTAAACACACACACCGTTCACGGCTTGCATGGACGTTCCGTTGCCCTGGGTGCGGGTGTTTCGTTCGCCATGGAGAACACCGATAAGAAGGTGATTGTTTTTCTAGGCGATGGTGGTTCAACCATTGGTCTGCAGCATATTATTGAGGCATCGCGCATGAACATCAACCTTACCATTGTTATTCACAATAATATGCTGTACGGGATGACAGGTGGACAAACCAGCGGTTTAACCCCAACCGGTTTTCGCACCACCACAGCTATGGATGGTAACCCATTCAGCGCACACGATATCTGCAAGCTAACCCATACCGCTGGTGCAGCCTACGTTACCCGAATACTCGGCATTGGCAATATCAGCGATAAGCTGGCCGAGGCGTACAGCGTGAAGGGTTGCGCAGTGGTTGAGGTGGTGGAGATTTGTCCTAGCTACGGTGTAAAATTTAACCCCAAGCGCAAGCTTAGCGAGATCATGGAATCGATGGGGCACACCGAGGGCGTTTGGACTAACGATAGACCTGCCTATACATACCCCAATACACCAAAGCTAAACAATTTGCTTGATAAGCTCCCAGTGATTGAGCAGAAGCATACGGGTGGATTGGAAAAGCATTACCAGCTGGTTATGACTGGCTCCGCTGGCGAGGGCGTACAGGTGGCATCGGCCATTCTTGCGCGCGCTGCGTTGGGCTCGGGCTACCAGGTAACCCAAAAGGGTAGCTACCCGGTAACAGTGGGGGTGGGCTTCTCAACATCGGAGGTTAACATCTCACCCTCACACATTAACTACCACGGTATGGCTAGCCCCGATGCCATTCTGGTTACCTCCCTCGACGGGCTTAACCATCAGCTTAAGCGTATAAATGCTATGAAGGATGGGTTGCTGCTTATTGACTCGAGCCTTGAGGTGCCCAGCACTGGTGCCAAGGTGGTGAGTCACGATTTTAGGGTTGCTGGCCCCAAGAATGCTGCTTTGTACTCGCTGCTTATGTTCGCCAATATCACTGGGCTGGTTAAACGCGATGCAATAATCGATGCGTTAAACGATATGGGGCTAGGAGAGAAAATTCCAGTGGAGAAGATTGTGGGATTGCTCAGCGCCTAAAGGAGTATTATAGTTCAAGGGTGGGCGTTCGTTTGTTGAACGCCCCTTTTTTATAATGACAAAACCGCCTTTTGGAGTTCACTAGGGTTGTCAATTATTACATCGGGTTTGTACAGCTCTAGCAGTTCTTTCGACTGAAACCCCCAGCTAACTGCTATTACAGGGATTCCCATTTTTTTTGCAGCTTCAATATCACGGGTTTCATCTCCTACATAGATTGCCGATTCCTTTTCGATACCATACCTTTTCATATACCGCGCAATCACCTTGTCCTTGCCAAACAGGTGTTTGCTGGTGTATATTGTGCTAAAAAATTCTAGTAGCTGGTGCTCCTCAAAAAAATGCTCCACATTTTTTCGCGAGTTCGAAGTAACCACGCCCAATATAAAACCCGCTTCCGTAAGATGTCCCAACGGCTCAACTATACCGTTAAATGGCTTAACATTTTTGATCTCCATAAACAGTTCATGCCTAAGGCGTAGCAGCAGGAACGGTAGCTTAAGGAAGGTAACCTCAAGTTCTACCATCAAATCATGAGGTTTTTTGCTTTGCAAAACTTTGCTTCTTTCCTTTTGTAGCTGCTTGCAGCCATATTCATGGGCTATTCTATTATAGATATCTACTCCTGTCTCCAAAGTGTTGGCTAGGGTGCCATCAAAATCGAAAATTATATGCTTTTTCATAGCTTGGTGGTTGAGGCAATTGTACGGTACTTTTGTCAAAAAATAAAATGTTGGTAAGATTTATTTCTAAATACTATATTGGTAGCTGTTTCAATCTCATTGACTAAAGATTTAAGGTTTTCAATTTCTCCACTTGAGTAAAATGTTACTGAAGGCCTGCCGTTGTTTTCAGTGTTTTGCTCAATATCCAGTTCCGAAAGAACCCTTACGGCTTGTTTGGCTACTGCTGGAGCAGGATTATCAATGGTAATTCCTTCGGGTAAAATCTGTTTGAGAATGGGAATAAAGAATGGGTAATGCGTGCATCCCAGCACAAGATGATCAATCTTTTCATCAAGCATTGGTGCAATGTAGGCCTTTAGCAACTCTTTTGCTTCATTCGAATGAGATTTTCCTTGCTCAACGAGCTCAACCAGCCCCGTACCTACTTGATAAGATACGTTTATGTTGGCTGCGTATTTCGAGGTGGTTTCGCGGTAGAGCCTTCCTTTGAATGTGCCTTTGGTGGCTAGCACCCCTATTGATTTTGTTTTGGTGGCTAATGCTGCAGGTTTTACTGCTGGCTCCATGCCTACGAATGGAATCGAGAAGTTGGCTCTTAGGTAGTCTATTGCAGCTGCCGTAGCAGTATTGCACGCCACCACAATGGTTGAGCAGCCCTGCTCGATAAGAAATTTGGTTATGATTTCGGAAAGCCTGATGATCTCAGCTGGCCCTTTGGGCCCATAGGGGCAATGCTTGGTATCGGCAAAATAGATATAGGAATGGCTGGGTAGCAGCTCAACAAGTTCCTGTAGAACGGTAAGCCCTCCAACTCCCGAATCAAAAACTCCTATTGTAGTGGTGTTCGTCATTTTGCTCTACCCCAAATTGAGCATATGTAAAAACAGCCCAACCCCTTGCGGCGATTGAGCTGTTAATATATGGCTTATTTGCTATTGTATTCCCAGCTCCTTTTTTACAAACGGCATTAAATCAATGCTATCGTCGGAGAAGTACACAACGCTACCAACACTTATGTCGAATACGTACATAACATCCTCCTGCTTTGCAGCCTTACGGATGGCAGCATCGGCTTTCTCCATAAGAGGGCGCATGAGTTCGCCTTGCATACGCTGAAAATCTTGCTGAGCAGTTTGCTCAAACTCCTGGATGCGTTGCTGCAGGCTGGTTAGCTCCCTTTCGCGTGCTTCGCGGATGGCATCAGTAAAGGTTTCGCGGCGCTGCATATAGGTTTGCAGCTTGTTGTTGTACTCCACGTGTAGCTCTTCAATTTGCTCCTGAAGATCCAGGCCATAAGCATTTAGCTTGGCCTCGGCGCTATCGCGATCGGGCATGATGGAAAGCAATTCCTGTCCGTTAATATGTGCAAATTTGGGTACGGTTTGGGCGAATACGCTGCCAGTAAAAAGCAGGGTGGCAGCAAGCATAAACATTGTGAATCTTTTCATCGTGTTATTGGTTTTTGATTTGACATACAAATTTAAAAATTAATTAGTTGTAACCAAGCTTTTGTAATACCTCGTCACTTTTATCGTATCGCGGATTGGTGTAAAGCATATTGGCAGAGCCTGCTGCATCGAAAATTACAGCGTATCCCCCTTCGGTGGCAATCTCTTTAACTGCATTAAACACTTGGTCTTGTATGGGTTTTACTAGTTCTTCCCGTTTCTTGAAAAGCATCCCATCCCGGCCAAAATACCTCATTTGAAGTTCCTTAACCGTTTTCTCCCGTTCTGCCATATCGTTTTCGCGCTTGCGGCGCATCTCCTCGGTTAGCAATACCTTTTCCGATTGGAAATCTTGAAACATCTTTTCGAGCTGCTTATACTGCTCTTCAATCTCGGTTTCGTATTGGGTTGCTATTCGGTCGAGTTGCTCTTGAGCTGCCCTAAATGTTGGAATGCGGCTAAGGATGTACTCCGAATCAACAAAGGCAAACTTTTGCCCAAGCGAAGCTAGCGGGAGGGCAAAAATGGTTAGGATGATGATAGCGATTCTCTTCATAGCTCTACCCTTTAAGTTTGGTGTGCAATTATCTCGCCAACGTTAAGCCCATTTGTTTAAATAGTGTTAAAAGCTTTGTCCTATGGTAAAGTGGAACTGGCCTCTGTGCGAATCTGGATTGTGGGGTATCTTGTCGAAACCATAGCCCCAATCTATTCCAAGCATTCCAATCATAGGCAGGAACACCCTTGCCCCAATACCTGCCGAGCGGTGAACGTTGAATGGGTTGATACTCCTAAACTCGTACCAAGCGTTACCCGCCTCTAGGAAAGTATGTAGGTATATGGCTGCCTGTGGTTGCAGGGTGATGGGGTAACGTAACTCCACCGTATACTTAGTGTACACGTTAGCGTTTACAATTCCGTTAACCCTGGGCGAAAGCGATGAGTTTTCGTAACCTCTGAGCCCAATGGTTTCGCGACCATATAGGTTATATCCCGACATACCATCACCACCAAGGTCAAAGCCTTCGAAGGGTGAGTATCCAATATCCTTATTGTAGTATCCTAGGTATCCAAATTGAGCACCGGTGTATAGCACCAGGTTATCAACTAGGTTGTGGAACCACTGCGCCTTACCTGTCCACTTATGATACTCAATCCACTTATACTTCTCTTCAAGATTAGTAACATTCGAGAAATCTTTACCGGTAATCTTGGAGTAGGGGGGTGTAAGCTGTAGCGTTAAGCTAAAGTTCGATCCTCGCCTGGGGTATATTGGCTGGTCAATTGAATTCCTTGAAAGGGCGGCCTTGTAGCTGAAGTTGTTCGACTTGCCGGTGGATATCAAGAAGTAGTCCCACTCGTTCAGGTCGTAGCTCTGAATGCTAACCTCGTTGTAGAACTGGAACCAGTCATCGGGCCATTTTAGCCTTGTTCCAATTCCAATGGCGGCGCCGGTTACCTTCATCCTTTGGTCGCTTACCTGATAGATGTATGTGCCCGGCAGGTTATTAATGGTGTGGTAAAGCGAAAGGGTAAAGTTGGTGGGTTTGCGTCCTCCAAGCCAAGGCTCAACAAAGGTAAGGCTAAACGCCTTGTAATAGCTTCCGTTGGTTTGTGCCCTCAGGCTAAGGGTTTGGCTATCGCCCGATGGAACAGGACGCCAAGCCTCCTTCTCGAAAAGCCTGCCAATGGAGAAGTTAGAGAAGCGAATGCCTATGGTGCCCACAAACATTTTATTACCCCAACCACCTGACACTTCAAGCTGGTCGTTGGCTTTCTCCTCCACGGTGTAAACCAAATCTACCGTGCCATCAGCCATATTGGGAAGTGGTGTAACATCTAATTTTTCTGGGTCAAAATGTCCCATGGTGGCAAGTTCTCTCACCGAGCGGGTAATTCCTGTTTTGCTAAATAGGTCGCCTGGCTTAGTAACTATTTCGCGACGTATTACATGCTCATGGGTTTTTGTGTTGCCTTGAACGATTACGTTGTTCACTGTTGCCTGTTTGCCCTCGTAAATCCTCATCTCTAGGTCAATGGAATCATTTGCCACTCTAACCTCAACAGGTTCAATGCTGAAGAATAGGTATCCATCATCCATATAGGCTGTGGTTATCGAGTTGTCGTCAATAAAAAGCCTTTCCTCCAGAAGGGTCTTGTCGTACACATCACCTTTCCTAATTCCAAGTATCTCATCGAGCACCTCATCGGGCAGTTTGGAGTTGCCCACCCAGTTGATGTTTCTGTAGTGATACTTAGGGCCTTCCTCAATTTTGATAACGAGGCCAATACGATTCTCTTCTGTAACGAAAATGGAATCGCCAAGTATTTTGGCATCGCGGAAACCATGCTCGTTGTAGTACGTAATTAGGCTTCGCTTGTCCTCTTCAAAATCGTTCTCAACAAATTTTGAGGCTTTAAAGAAGTTAAGGTCGCGGCGCTTGGTGTTTTTCATGGCTTTACGGAGCTTCCGATCGGTAATGTGTTCGTTACCATCAAAGGAAATATCGCTAATGCGCACTTTGGGGCCTTTATCAACATTGAAGACAAGCCTCACTCCATTAGCCATAGTGCTATCGTGCTGTTGGAATATTTCTACTTTTGAGTTGAGGTAGGCCTTGGAGCGATAGTGGTTTGTAATTAGGCGCTTGGAGTTATCAAGGATATTCTCTGTAGCTTGCCCTCCAATTCGTAATTTTATTAAATCGAGCAAATCCTTCTCTTCGCTCTTTTTCACTCCTGTAAAGTTAATAGCGCTGATTCGAGGAAGTTCCTGTAGGAAGATGTCAAGGTAAATGTCTTCGCCTTCAATTTTGGTAGCTGTAATGCTTATGTCCGAAAAAAGGCCTTGGTCCCAAAGTTTAGTAATTGCCCCTGTAATGGTTTCGCTGGGTACACTAATCTTATCGCCTATGTACAAACCGCTCATGCTCACAATTACGTTTGGGTCAACAAAGCGAACACCCGAAACGGTTACTCCCTTGAGTATGTACTCCTCGGGATTGCTGTAGCTAAAAGGAGATGTTTGGGAGTAGCCAAAATGTGCTGCGATTAGAAAGGTGGCAAAGGTGATTGCTATTTTTTTAATCATTTTTTGGGGAAAACGGTAATTGTGCATAGAGCGTAACGGTATGTTTTGGGCAAAAGTATTTACTACGGTAAAATTAAAACCTTGAAATTGTTTATGTAATAAGCTTGGCAAATTTAATCAAGTGCTTTATGGGAAGCAAGCTAAAATGTACAAAAAACTATAATTAAATGCTAAAATTGAGTTTTAGGGAGGGCCGAACGGGCCTTAAAGCTGTTCTGTGGTTTTCCCAAATCTCCTTTCGCGATTCTGAAAGCTGATGATGGCCTTGTAAAGCTCCTCTTTGCTAAAGTCGGGCCACAGCACCTTGGTGAAGTATAGCTCGGTGTATGCCAGCTGCCAAAGTAGGAAGTTGCTAAGCCTTAACTCGCCACTGGTTCTGATGAGGAGCTCAGGGTCGGGCATTTTTGCAGTATTTAGGTGCGATGCAAAAACCTTATCGGTTATATCTTGTGGGTTTAGTGACCCTTGCTTAACCTCTTCGGCTATCTTTTTTGCTGCATCTACTATTTCCCATCGTGAGCCATAGCTCAGGGCAAGAGTTAGGATCATCCCCGTGCAGCTTTGTGTGTTGGTAATGGCTGTGTCAATTTTTCTTTTCACGCTGTCGGGAAGAAGGCTTACATTGCCAATTACCTGAAAGTGTATATTGTTGTCGACAAGGTTTTTGAGCTCTTCGTCAATGGTTGTTACTAGCAAGGTCATCAGCGCTTCAACCTCCATCTTTGGGCGTTTCCAGTTCTCGGCGCTAAAGGCGTATAGGGTTAGGTACTTTACTCCAAGCTCTACCGAACCCTCAATGGTTTGCCTTACGGCATGGGCTCCGTTCTGGTGTCCAAAAATTCTTGGCTTGCCCTTTTGTTTAGCCCATCTCCCGTTTCCATCCATTATAATTGCAATATGGGAGGGAAGTTTCTCTCTATTCACATCATCAATCAACGACATATCCTATTGATTATTAATCGTATGCAGGGCAAATGACCCCTTTATTTACAAGCCGATAAGATACGAATAATCCCCCAATTCCCACCCAATCGAAGTTGTGAATTCGAAATCTTTCGTGCGTATGGGTTGGGTAGAAATCAATATTGTCGTTAAAAGTTTTGTGGAGGCGCCACTCTGCACCAAAAGTCCAGCGATTGAATGGGGTGTACTTTATGCCAATACCAAATGGGATGTTCAACATGGGATTCCTGTCGATCAAGGCCATGCTAACACCCAGAGTAACGTATGGCGATATGCTATTCGCATCAACAGGCCTTGTTCCAAAGGGTCTGAACCCTATCTCTATGGCTCCGCTTATTTCAACAAGTTGCCTGTTGAAATCCTTAAACTGTTGCCCGGGTTCTAGCGGAAGATAGTGTTGGTCGGGTTGGTAGTTACCTCTTAAGAAGCCATGTGTTCCGCTTAGCTTAAGGGAGTAAAACTCGTTAAGGTTATGCCGGAATAGCACCCCTATGGCTGGGGATGGCTGGTAGAACTGTGTGGAAAGGTTAAAGTCGCCCATGTAGTACGATGATCCAGCTAGTACGCCAATATCATTGCGTTCTTGAGAGAATGTGTACAGCGAAGAAAAGATGATTGCTAATCCTAAAAAAAGAAATCTCATTCTGCAAAGTTACTTTATTACCGCTGAAATCTGGGCCTTTTATTGGTGGTTATTTTATAGTTTACTTTGATGAGAAGAGAGTGGTAGTAGTCGTTGTAGTTGCCGTATGGCGACTCATACCCATCGAGCTCGTTGGTGTTTGTTAGCCGACCAGTAAGCTCTATGCCCAACGAGATTTTTGGCATAATTGCATATTTGAACCCTAATCCAACAGGCACAAAAAAGCCTAAGCTTGAACTCTGTGAGAAGTGTGGAGATGAGGCCAGGTTGTCTTTAGGGGTAACGTTGTAATGAACCCCTCCAAAGCCAAAGGTGGCGTATAAGCTAAAGGGTTGACGGAAATGGCGTAACCCCCCCCTAACCTGCATGATGTTGTAGAAGTAATTCTCATCGCTTTCGGGGATTATGTAGTACTCTCCCATAATGGAGAACTCGTTAATTAGGGTTCTAAAGGCAAATCCACGGTTTTCGTTTCTCGAATTTGCATCAGATTTGGCTATGATTCCAGAGGTGAAGTTAGCTTTTACCTGAATGGGTTTAGATAGGTGGTAACGTGCCCCCAAGCTAATACCAGGACGAGTTGATAGTAAATCGATATCCAACAACCCAAGGAAATTCACATCGCCAGATGCACCACCAATATCACCAAAATACTGGAAAGCTGTAATGCCCCCAAAAACCTCAAGCTTTGCAGACCTCCATGATTGCGCTAAGCTGGTATTCGCGGTAAGTAGCGATATAAGTAAAGGCATTATTAACTTTCTCATCCTCTCCAGATTTAGAAACTACTGAATTACAAAGTTAAAAAAAATTAGCACTTTAAGAAAGCATAATTATTTTTAAGGCATTAACAAAAATTATGCTTTTTGGTTATATGGTCGCTTGGTAGTCAGTCAATAGGGTTTCGATTATCTGCTCCCCACATCAGCTTATTTCTTAAGGTTTTAAAATAGTTGCTCCCCTTTAGGTTTACCACGCCAACGCAGAATTGTGCTTTTGTAATGGTGGCCGTTAGGCTGCTTCCTACAGCTACAGAACGAGAATCAAGCGACATTAGTATTTCTTTATCTCTGGTTGTTGCCTCAAGTTTTATGGTTGAGCTATCGGGAATTACCAAAGGCCTTACGGTGAGATTATGTGGCGCAATGGGTGAAATAACAAAAGCATCAGTGGTGGGGCTAAGTATAGGTCCGCCTACGCTAAGGGAGTAGGCTGTGGAGCCAGTGGGGGTTGAGATAATTAGCCCATCGGACCAGTATGTGCATAAAAATTCGTTATCGATGTAGGTGTTGATTGTGATCATGGCTGTACCCCTCTTTTGGAGCGTAAAGTCATTCATTCCAAAGGGGAAGCTGGCCAGGGGGTTGTTGCTCATTTTTAGCTCAAGCACCGATCGCTTTTCAACGGTGTACATCTTGTTGAAAAGTTGATGAACTGCCCCGGGTATTTCGGCCGATGAAATGTGGGCTAGAAACCCTAACCGCCCAAAATTTATTCCAATCACGGGCACGCATGAATCTTCAACAAACGAAACCGACTCCAGGAAAGTGCCGTCTCCACCAATGCTTAGCATAAAGTTTGCCGTGTGCTTAACTTCCTCTGCCGTGTGGTATAGGGCTTTTACACGAGGGCTATGCCCAAGGTATTGCGTTAAGAATTTGCTGAACGGGGCGTAAACAACTATTTCGACACCTCTATTCTCAAGCTCGGCGAACAGAAGTTCAAGGTCCTCCTTGTGCTCGCTGTCGATATTATTTCCGTATAGGGCTATAACCATTTTACATGTTTAGTTTAAAAGGAAAGGAGTGCCAAGATGAAAAAAGAAGCCATTCTCACCGGTGCTGTTGAACGAGTACTCTATCCGTAGCACTATATCGTAAGACGCAACCATGTATAACCCTGTTCCATACCCATATAGCATTTTGCCTTCCAAACTGTTGTTGGGTGTAAAGGCATCGGGTTTCACATAACCTGTATCGCCAAATATACTCCAGTAAAGGGTCAGGTGTGCCTTTTTAAATTTGCCATCGGGAACCCATAGCAAGTTAATCACTTTTGTTGGCAGCAGTTCAAAATTAAGTGAGTTTTTGTTGATGAAATAGTTTGAACCATTGGTAACATAGTATTCGTAACCTCTAATAAAGTCGTTGTAGCCTATCCCATTGTTCATGTAGTAGGGCAGGTTGGTTTGAGTGCTAAGTTTGGTCGACATATCGGTTCCTGCAAATAGCCGAGGCGCCACCTGGCCATACAATCCGGTGGTTAGCTTAACGTACCAGAGGTCTAGGGGTTCGTTCTCAAAAAAGCCTTGCTTGCCCAATTCCGATTTCAAAAGATATCCCCCTAGCGGAAATATTTTTGAATTTCGCTTGTCGAGTGTGGCTTCGTACTTAATGTGGCTGTACCAAAACGAGGTGTTGCCGTTGCCAAAATAGTTAGGGTTCAGCGCTGCAAGCGAGTCGCTTATTGTTGCCCGTAACCCACCAACAGTAATGGCGTGATACCAGTGGTGCTTTGGCCTGTAGTGGTAGGTTAGATAGGAAAAAAACACTTGCCTAGCCGGGCCGTTGTGCGACTTAAAGTATAATGGCCTGTTCTCCGTTGTGGTAAAGTTAATCTCGCAATTGGTAAAGTACGATACCAAGGCTGATATTCCATGCTTTTTTTCTCTATCCAAATTGTGAGTAATGTAGTGTAAAACCACTTCATTTCTGTAGCCTAGCACCATCCTCAGCTTTATCTGCTCGCGCATACCCCTAAAATTATTCACTTTGACGTAAGCGCCGTAGTTTAGTTTTGAGAAGTTCGGGTTTCTCAAAAAGGCACTTGGGTTCCTGTCTTCAAACTCAAGAATTGGTAGTGGCCAAATGTACCATCGCTCCTCCACGTCGATATACCACTCCACCGAGTTATCGGAAATGTTGTAGCTAATGGTTATGAAGTTGAAGAGCAGCGTGTTGTTAAGGTTCTCCTTGCTCTGCTTAGCATATCCTGGTAAGTCATGAATATTTAGGCTATCGCCAAGCCTAAAGGGTAGCTCGCGCAGAATAATTTTCTCGTTGGTTATGGTATTTCCGGTAATACTAATTGATTCAACCCGTAAAATCCTATTGTTTTCCGCCCCGTGGCTAGCAAGCCCTGACAAGGATGAGAAAGTGACAAGTAGTAGGATATGGAAAAGGCATTTGGTCATAAAGAGGCTATGTGTTCAGGTATTTCATTAGCAGGTTGTACCGATCCTCCAGAAGATCTTCCTCCTCATCGTGCTTCATGTACGAACCCATCACCTTGTAATTATATCTGTTAAATGTTTGGATAATAGATGTTAAATCGGTTACATTAAGCTTGAGCGAGAGCTCAATTTGGGTAGTGTTAGGATTTGAGGCGAGGAAGGTCCCTAGTATTTTTGCATCGTTTCCTTCCACTATCTGAGCTATTTGGGCAAGCGAGTAGTCGTTGTGATTTAGCTGAAGAACCACAATGCCCCCAGGGTTTTTAAGCGCAGCAAAGTCGGCAAAGTAGTGAAGCAGCTCAGCTATTGTGATTACCCCAAGGTAGTGCTTGCGATGATCGAGCACAGGCACTAGGCTCAGCTTAAGGCGCGAGGCCATTTCCATAGCCTCAAGTATATGCTGGTTTTCGTTTATGTATGGCCTAACTAACGATAGCTGGTGGTTCCCAATGGGCTCTTCGGGCTGGTTAAGATCGTATATATCCGTCTCCGAAACCAAGCCTAAAAAGTCCTTGTTATTAACAATGGGAAGATGGCTAACTTTGAATATATCCATCCAATTTAGCGCTGAGATTCCCGTGTCCGAAGTCTTTAACGATGGGATAATATCCGAAATCATCTCTTTTGCCAGCATACTCTTTTCCCCTTTAAAAATTAGCTACCTTTGCAAATGTAACTCCAAAAATAATTAAAATGACACGTCTTAGCGTAAATATTAATAAAATAGCAACCCTGCGTAACGCTAGGGGAGGCGATATACCCAATGTGGTAAAAGCAGCGATTGATTGTCAGCATTTTGGGGCCGAGGGTATTACTGTTCATCCCCGTCCCGACGAACGCCATATTCGTTACCAGGATGTACGGGACATTAAACCCATTATTACAACCGAGTTCAATATCGAGGGTTACCCATCTCAATCGTTCATCGATTTGGTGCTTGAGGTTAAGCCACATCAGGTTACTCTTGTTCCCGATCCACCCGATGCCATAACATCGAACAATGGTTGGGATACCATTGGGCAAAAGCAGCTCCTACAAAAGGTTGTAAGAATCTTTAAGGATGCGGGCATCAGAACGTCAATCTTTGTTAATGCTGATGTTGAGCTGGTGAAGCATGCTGCCGACTCGGGTACCGATAGAATTGAACTATACACCGAACCCTATGCCGTTGGCTACCCAAAGGATAAGGCCAAGGCCCTCAACCCTTTTTTACAAGCCGCTATTGCCGCAAGGGAGGTGGGGCTTGGGCTCAACGCTGGGCACGACCTTAACCTCGATAACCTACGTTACTTCACCGAGAACATTCCTTGGCTTGAGGAGGTATCCATTGGCCATGCCCTAATTGCCGATGCGTTGTACTTTGGTCTCGAGAATACAATACAAATGTATTTGAAGCAAACCAGGGGGTTTTAGCAATGAAGTTGTACTCCAAGCAGCTGGGTAGTGGCCACCCCTTGGTTATCCTTCATGGCCTGTATGGCTCGTCCGATAATTGGTTAAGCGTGGGGCGCAAGCTTTCCGAGCAGTACAGGGTAATTCTTGTCGATCAGCGGAACCATGGGCGCAGTCCGCACAGCACGAGCCATACGTACAACGATATGGCCAACGATTTGCTGGAGCTGTTCGATGACGAAGGGCTTGATAGCGCCATTATCATTGGGCACTCCATGGGCGGGAAGGTGGCTATGCAGTTTGCCTCACTGCACCCTGACAGGGTTAGTGGCCTGGTTGTAGTCGATATTTTGCCAACGAGCTATGGCGCGCTTACCGAGGAGGCAATGGGGCAAGAGAATCAGCATGCCCAGATACTGTCGTCTCTGCTTATGCTAAGGCTCGATTTGGCCACCTCGCGCGATGAGCTGGACGAGTCGTTATCGCATCATATCGCCGATAAGCGCATCCGCCAGTTTCTACTCAAAAGCATTAAGCGGGCCGATGATGGAGGGTTCCAGTGGCAGCTTAACGTTGAAGCCTTGAGCCAAAACCTAAGCTCTATTATGGGGCCTGTGCTACATGAGGACAAAGATGAACCAATTGCCATTCCAACCCTTTTCCTTAAAGGAAAAAAATCGAACTATGTTTACCCCGAGGGCGAAGAGCAGCTTAAAGCTCTTTTTACTAATTACCAGGTAAAGGCAATACGTAATGCTGGCCATTGGGTACATGCCGAAAATCCGCAGGATTTACTCTCCGAGATACATCAATTTGTTGATAAGGTTTTGGCGTAGGCTAGCCAGCAACCTCAATGTTCTCTGGGGGAATGATTGGCTGATTCTTATACCTTAAGAATAGCTGCGCCACAGCCAGTACATCCTTCTCGCAATAGGTTACAATTCTATCCAAGTTGTTCTCGCGGTAGTAAACGTCGGCTACCTGACTGCCATCAATATCATCTTTAGGTGTAGGGATATTGAATATTTGCGTTAGCAGGTTTAGCGACGTGTAGTGCTTATAGTCGCCAAACTTCCACAGCTCCATGGTGTCGAGGAATCTAACTTCCCAAGGTTTTTTGCCGGCAACATCTAGGATGCTAGGGATGTTTACTCCATTGATAAGCATTCTACGGGCAATGTAGGGAAAGTCGAACTCTTTGCCGTTGTGCGCACATAGGTTGGCCTGGGGTTTGGCCGAAAAATTTTCGAGCATATCGGCAAACTCTATCAGGAGTTCGGCCTCGTTATGCCCAGCAAACGATTTTACTCTGAAATAGGGCTGCCCCGATTTGTTTACAATTAGGCCAACGGAGATACAGATGATCTTGCCAAACTCGGCGTAAATACCAGCCCTACTGTATATCTCCTCGGGATTCTGATTGTTGTCGGCAATTTTAGCTGCCTTCTTCTCCCAAAGCACTCTTAGCCCCTCTGGTACTTCGCTAAAGGTAGCGTGCTGGGGTACTGTTTCGATATCGAGAAAAAGAATGTCCTCATTCCTAACCTGATCGAGCATGGCTACAGTTTTTTAAGGTTTGCTATACGGATAAGTTCTTTTCAATTATTGAGGTGAGAATATTGATGGCTACCGAGTTGTTCCCTCCTTGGGGCACAATGATGTCGGCGTAACGCTTGGTAGGCTCAATAAACTGGAGGTGCATAGGCTTTACCGTTCTCTCGTATCGCTCAAGCACTTTATTCACCGATCGGCCTCTTTCCACTATATCCCTTTGGATAACCCTCGACAACCTATCGTCGGCATCGGCATCAACAAACACCTTGATGTCCATTAGCTCTCGCAGCTCTGGGTTGGTGAACACCAATATGCCCTCGATTATTACAATGTCCTTAGGGATAATGGTTATGGTTTCGGAAGCTCTAGTGCATGTTAAGTATGAGTATATGGGTTGATTGATAGACTTGCCCATTTTTAGCTTGGCAACATGTTCAACAAGTAGCTCAAATTCTATTGATGAAGGGTGGTCAAAGTTTATCTCTTGCCGTTGCTCTAGGGGGAGGTGTGAGCTGTCTTTATAGTACGAATCTTGGGGTATAATTACCACCTCGCCAGGAGGGAGGCATTCTGTAACGCGCTTTACTACAGTAGTTTTTCCCGACCCAGTGCCACCTGCTATGCCAACTATTAACATTATGCGATTAGAATTTTATGTTTAACTTTGTATATAGTTTGTGTCTAAGGTAAGGCAATTTTTCTAAAATGTTACTTGCTTAAGGAGCTAACTACATCGCAAGAATGCGAATAATGGTCAAAAATACAAATCTTTGCACTAATATGATTTACCCCTTAAAATTTTCACCTCAGCTTAAGTATCGCATTTGGGGCGGCACCAAGCTGCGCGATAATTATGGTAAGATTTACCCTAACGGTGTAGATACATGTGGTGAGAGCTGGGAGCTATCTGGGGTTGAGGGTAGCCTGTCGGTTGTGGAGAATGGGTTTCTAGCTGGCAATAATATTCAGGAGCTGATTGAGATTTATATGGCCGATTTGGTGGGTGAAAAGAATTATCAACAGTTTGGAGATGAGTTTCCCCTACTGATAAAACTTATCGACACATCCGATTTCTTGTCAATACAGGTTCATCCCGACGACGAGATGGCCAAGCGCCTACACCATGCCTATGGCAAAACGGAGATGTGGTATATTATCGATAGCGAAGAGGAATCAAAAATAATCACAGGGTTTAGCCCCAAAATTAATAGGGAGCAGTTTGTTACTCTTGCAAAAGAGGGAGGATTTGAGAAGTTCTTTAAGTACGAGCAGGTTAACCCCGACGATTATTTTTACATTCCGTCCCGTAGTATGCATTCCCTTGGTAAGGGCATAACCCTGCTCGAAATACAGCAAACCTCTGATGTTACCTACCGTGTTTACGATTGGGGTAGGGTAGAACCCAACGGGAAACCCCGTGAGCTGCACACCGAGTGGGCTAAGGAGGCTATCGACTTTGATGCCGATCCCATTCCTCGAGAGAATTGTCCACTACAGCAAAATCAACCCCAAGAGCTTAAAGCTACACCTTACTTCACCGTGAATAGGCTTGCCCTAGACAAGGAGATTGAGAGGGATTTCTACGAGTACGACACCTTTAGGATATACTTTTGTGCAGCAGGAGAGGTGATTTTGACCACACTTGGCAACGAGGCGATTGGCCTAAAGGCGGGTGAGCTAGCGCTGGTTCCAGCTAGTATTCAAAGCGCTTTGCTTAAACCAAAGTGTAACAGCAAGCTGCTTGAGGTATACATTAAGTAATAGGTTTGTGTAGCGGTATTGTTCTTTCTATTTTCTATGCATTAGTGTTAAATAATGGAAAAATATTTCAATTTTCGAGAAATATTAAACCAATATAGGGGCAAGGCAAGGTTGTTGTGCGACAAAAAATCAAATATTTTTTTAAATTTATAGTTACATATAATAATTTATAAGTAATTTCAATCCTTAATGGACAATATAATCTATTTCATTAAATCAACGCTTTCTAGCGAGATGGCCACTAGTGGTTTCCCCTTGATTTACAAGGGCGAGATGAACCACCAGATTATGCGCTCGTTCGCATTTATGGCCAATAGAAAGATAATTGAAAAGAACCTGCCCACATCAATCCGCAAAAGGGTTTTCCACATAATGATTGAATGCTTGCAGAACGTTACCAAGCATTCCGACGATTTCGACAAGAAGGATCAGCAGGTTGGTAACGGACTCTTTATTATTGGCCAAAACAAGGATTCGTTTTATGTAGTTACAGGCAACCTGGTACAAAACGAAAAGATTAAGGCGTTAGAAGATAGGCTTATTAAAATAAACCAGGCCAACGCTCATGAGCTAAAAGATATTTTTTTAAAGCAAATGATGGAGGGTCAACTCAACGAGAAGGGTGGAGCAGGCTTGGGCTTAATTGATATTGCTCGAAAGTCGGGTCGTAAACTGTTTTATCACTTTGTGCCTTTCGATAACCATCGACATTACTTCCTGTTAGCTGTATCTGTCCCATTTGAGCACACCTCAAATGCCAACCCCGACGATTAGCAAAAATCTTTGCAATTCTTTCAATGATTTTACTAAATTTGCTTTTTGCATCGAAACGAAATTATTATGAAAAATATTTTTTCTGTACTTCTGCTACTAGGTATTTCGGTATCGCTTTTCGGGCAGCCCAAGGATCAGGAGAAGGAGCGCCAACGCATCGCCGAAAGCAACATAAAAACGATTACTCAGTGGACTCATCGGTTCTCAGGCGATAAGCCTAACCCCAATGGTTACAAAACTAGCGTAACCCAATACGATAGGAATGGCAACCCAATCGAAATTGTGAATTACCGCTCGAGTGGCGAAATTTCTTCTCGTTTGCTATACAAATACAACAACCAGAACCTTAGGACTGAGTATGTTATGTACCAACGTATCCATAGGCCTGAGCTGGAGGTTAGCTACAAGCAATCGTTCCACTACAACGATAAAGGCCTAAAGACGCACGAGGTGGTGTACGATGGCCAAGCCGGATACCGAATAACTTACGAATACTACCCCGATGATAACCTGAAGGAGATAGTGAAGTATGGGGTTGGAAACAGGGTAGATGAAAGATGGGCTTATACCTATAAGGACAATATTCAGGAAATCAGCATATTTAAGCCCGACAAGGTTCTCTCGTCGAGAATGCGTAAGGAGCACGATGCGAATTGGAATCTGCTTCGTGACATCCGCCTCGATGATAAGGGTAACGAGGTTAAGCGAATTGTAAACAGGTACGACGATAAGAATAGGCTTGTTGAAACGGCTGAGTACTACTCTGGAAACCTCTCGAAAAAGCAGGAGTTTCGTTATAATAATCGCGATTTGGTCATTGAGGTTATACAGCACAGTCCCGATGGATCGAGCTTCATACAGTCGAAGTATCAATATGATACCAATGGTAGCTTAGTGGAGGAGCAATGGAGCGAGGGCGGAGCCCAAGAGTTTTCGCATAAGCAATCACGCTACAACGACGAGGGGAATGTGCTCGAAACCGATTCGTACTTTGCCCCCTATAGGTATAGGGTGCTGTATAGGTATACCTACGAGTATTTCTAGGCCATCGAATTCCTACAAGCTTAAGCTAACCCCTTGGCGGTTAGGGGAAATTCTATTGAGCTATGATAAAAGATTTAAGTGGCTTTCAGCCAGTCGACCCCTTTAAACTTAACGAAAACGTATTTGATCTGCTCGATAAGGAGTGGATGCTGATTACAGCAGGCGATAAGCATCGCTATAATACCATGACGGCATCGTGGGGTAGCCTTGGTTTCCTTTGGCGCAAACCCATTTCCATAATCTTTGTGCGCCCACAACGCCACACCTATCAATTTACTGAGGAATTCGACACATACACTCTTTCCTTTTTTGGCCATGGTAACTACCGTAAGGAACTCTCTTTCTGTGGATCAAAATCGGGGAGAGATTACGATAAGGCCAAGGAAACAGGGCTTGTTCCAATGATTACACCCGCAAGCTCAATTGCGTTTGAGCAGGCCCGGCTAATTATTGAGTGCCGCAAGCTGTATGCCGATGACATTAAACCTAACTCGTTTATCGACACGCTACTTAACGAGGAAATTTATCCCACCAAAGATTACCACCGGTTTTACATAGGTGAGATTGTGGGATGCTATCGGAAGGTTTGATTAGTTTTTTTGTAGGACAGAGTCAATCCCGAGAATCCCTAATGTTATCAAGTGTACGGCGTTCCTTCTTGGTGGGACGACCTGTGCCACGGGGCCTGTTGCCCTGGAAGGCTATGAATCCGGGTTCCAGCTTAGCCAGCTCATCCTCGGGGGTGGTGTTTTCAAGGTAATCGTGAACCAGCTTGGCTCCAACTCGGTTCTTGGGTATATCCTTAACAACGTACGAGTATACAACCGGAGGTTTTCTAACGGTAATTACATCACCTGCTTTGACCTCTTTCGATGGTTTTGCCTCGGCATCGTTCACCTTTACTCGACCCTTTTTGCACTCGTCGGTTGCAATGCTGCGCGTTTTAAAAATGCGGACAGTCCACAACCACTTGTCAACTCTTGCAGCAGATTCGTTGCCCATATTCAGATTACTTCTTGTTGAAAAAGTTCATGGTTCGTTCAATACCAATGGTGCCAAAGCTAAAGATAATATCCTTTGCTGCAAGGCAGCGCTCGGGCAGTATCTCTTCCTCTTCGGGTGTCCATTCGCCAAGAACATACTGTACCTGCGAACCCTTGGGGAAATCACCTCCAATTCCAAAACGTAGCCGGGCGAAATTTTG
>JAVERU010000025.1:0-29732 GCA_034006965.1 Tenuifilaceae bacterium | reverse complement strand
TCTCGCGCGGCGCGCCCTCCGGCTCCGCCGCCCTCCCTTGGATGTTGACTAGTTGTTAATCTATTTCCTTACTTTCTTCTTGGTGCCAATGTGTCAAAGAACCTCTATCTCTCGCCGCCCCGTGGCGGCCAAAATATGCTTGCTGAATAATCCTCGAACCGGCTCCGACGAACCGGGCTGCAAAGGTAACCATTCCTCCCGTTCCGGCAAGCGTTTTTTAAAAAAAATTTTATTTTTTTCAAAACCTGATCACCCTGCTTGCTCATTACTAGGAAACATTTTTCCTAAAGCGGCTGCAAAGGTAATCACCTTTTTTTTAAAACCAAGCATTTCTGTATTTTTTTTACCAATCCTTCACCACACAATGCCTGTCTTGCCGTATACGAACCAAAGAACCTCCCTTAAAGCGGATGCAAAGATAACGCATTTGATTCTACTTTTCCAAATAGAAATGCTGGTTTTTTTATATGTTTATTTACAAGTATTGATTACCAGCGTGATAAAATTACATTTTTCATATTCTGGTTCATCTAACTTGACGCATACTACCTAAAAACAATGTCATCGCCATCAAAATAATCAATAGTAATTGGCTTGCTGGGCTCTATTGTACCTGCAAGAATCTCTTTGGATAGTTTACTTAGTATGCTTCGTTGCATTACCCTCTTTATAGGTCTGGCTCCGTACAAGGGGTCGAATCCTGCATTGGCAATCCAACCAACAGCTGCTTCTGTTATGTTAATGGTAATACCTTGCTGCTGTAGTTTAGATGCAATACCCTGGAATTGAATGTGTACTATATCCTTTATCTCACTACTTGTAAGTGGTTTAAACATAATAATCTCATCTACCCTATTGAGAAACTCGGGGCGTAAGGTTTGCTTTAGCAGCTCAAACACCTGATCTTGCGTTTTGGACAACACATCATCGGCTGTTTGGTTTGCAGCATCGGTAAGGTTAGCTTGTATAATATGGGATCCGATATTGGATGTCATTATAATAATGGTGTTCTTAAAATCGACTCGTCGTCCCTTGTTATCGGTTAGGTGTCCATCGTCGAGAACTTGAAGTAATATATTGAAAACATCGGGATGAGCCTTCTCAATCTCATCTAGCAGAACTACGGAATACGGCTTATGCCTAACGGCCTCGGTTAGCTGACCACCCTCATCGTACCCCACGTAACCTGGGGGCGCCCCGATTAGTCGGGAAACGGAATGACGTTCCTGGTATTCACTCATATCAATACGAGTCAACAAATTCTCATCATTAAAAAGGAATTCGGCTAGGGCACGAGCCAATTCAGTTTTACCAACCCCAGTAGTTCCAAGGAATATGAATGAACCAATTGGCCTTTTTTGATCCTGCAAACCAGCCCTACTCCGCCTTACCGCATCGGCCACTGCTTCGATAGCCTCATGCTGACCCACTACACGTTTATGAAGCTGCTCCTCGAGCTTGAGTAACTTGTCGCGCTCACTCTGAAGCATGCGAGCGACTGGAATACCTGTCCACCGGGCTACAACTTCGGCAATGTCAGAAGAATCAACCTCTTCCTTTATGAGAGCAAAATCGGATTGGCTACTGGCCAGCTCCTTTTTCAGGTTTTCGATGGCCTCCTCGGCCTCTTTGATACGACCATACCTTATTTCCGCTACAATACCATAATCACCTCGACGCTCGGCCTCCTCCGCCTCAAGCTTGAAACTCTCGATTGCCTGCTTGTTTTGCTGTATTTTACCGATTAGTGATTTTTCAGCGCTCCATTTTGCACGGAGCTCATTGCGCTGCTCGGTGAGATCTGCAATCTCCTTGGATAATGACTCTAGCTTATTCTTATCTCCCTCCCGCTTGATGGCCTCACGCTCAATCTCGAGCTGTTTGATCCTACGTTCAATTTCATCAATGCTTTCGGGCACGGAATTCATCTCGAGCCTCAACTTAGATGCGGCTTCATCGATAAGGTCAATCGCTTTGTCGGGCAAAAACCTATCGGTGATGTATCGATTGGATAGCTCAACAGCAGAGATTATGGCCTCATCCATAATTCGAACCGAGTGATGCGCCTCATACCTATCCTTTAGCCCTCTTAAAATTGATATGGCATCGGAGACCGTTGGCTCATCGATAAGCACAGTTTGGAATCGACGCTCCAGCGCCTTGTCCTTCTCGAAAAACTTTTGATACTCATTAAGGGTTGTTGCTCCAATGGCTCTAAGCTCACCGCGAGCCAAGGCTGGCTTTAGAATATTTGCGGCATCCATTGCTCCTTCGCTTTTACCCGCTCCTACCAACGTGTGAATTTCGTCGATAAATAGCAACACTTCCCCCTCCGATGAGATTACCTCTTTAACAACCGACTTAAGCCTCTCCTCAAATTCACCCTTATATTTGGCTCCCGCAATGAGCGCCCCCATGTCGAGCGAGTAAAGCTGTTTCGACTTCAAGTTTTCAGGTACATCTCCACTCACAATACGATGCGCAATGCCCTCGGCAATGGCTGTTTTACCCACGCCCGGTTCACCTATTAATATAGGGTTGTTTTTTGTACGTCGCGACAGGATTTGCAGAACTCTTCGTATCTCCTCGTCGCGACCTATTACAGGGTCAAGCTTGCCGCTCCGAGCCATCTCGTTTAGATGGAGGGCGAATCGGTTAAGCGCATTGTAGGTGTCCTCCGCTGTTTGAGAGTCGACCTTAGAATCTTTGCGAAGCTCTTTAATTACCTTTTGCAAATCGGAAAGCGTAATTCCGGCATCCTTCATCACCTGCGAGGCTTGACTGGTTGAGTCGATTAACCCCAAAAGCAAATGCTCTATGGAAACGAACTGATCGCCCATTTTGCTGGCAAACCCGTTTGCCTTTTGCAAAACGCTTTGCGATGCGGAGCTGAGAAACTGATCGCCACCAGAAACCTTTGGATACGACTCGAGAATATGGGTAATTGTACTCTCGAATGTTGATGGATTTACTCCGAGCTTTTTAAGAATAAACCCAGTAATATTCTCGGCCTGGCTAAGAATACCCTTTAATATATGTGTGGGTTCAACAGCCTGATGGCTATAGCCTTGAGCTATGGTTACGGCCTGCTGAATTGCCTCTTGCGACTTTATGGTTAAATTATTCATACCTTACAATGTGGTTAAATTAAAGACTTCCATTAGGTATTCAAAATGTAAACCAGCAGCAAAAATCGGCCAGAATGTCTCATCCGAAGACCTTTATGTGTCATAATGGCAAAAAAATAGGCGACCTTGTTGGGTCGCCTATTTAAATTTGTTTGACTATGCTTACTCTTTGGGACTCATAATTACCTCAAGCATATTGGCATTCTTGAATAGCTGCTCGGCAGCTTTCTGAACGTCATGAGTGTTAAGCTTACGTACCTGATCTTCGTAACCAGTAACTAAATCGATTCCATTTGAATAGTATTCTCGAATAGTATTTGACCAGAAACGGTTCTCGCGATAGTTCTCGTTACGGGACTTTAGGAAGTACTCACGAGCTTTATTCAAATCTTCCTCGGATGGGCCTTGATCCATAATCTTTTTAAACTCGGAATGGATTATTCCTACAAGATGATCGGCTTTATCGGGGTCGGTATCGAAATATATGTTAACCATTACTTGGTTTACAGGAGTTTTGGATAGGCGAGCACGAGCCGAAACCCCGTAGGTTCCTCCCTCCTTCTCGCGAATGGTTTCGGTGTACCTTAATCCTAGTATATGCTCTATTGCATTGACCATAAGGATATTGCTGAAGTTATACTCAGCCTCACTTTGGTAGGCCACGAAACAGGAACTCTTGGGAACTTGCATTTCGAAAGCAAATGGGTACTTGGTCTCTCCCTCTGGGAAACGAATATTATGATCGACAAACTTCTCTTTTCTCCCCTTACTTGGTAATGAACCTAGATAGGTCTCAGCTAAGGGCTTGAACTTATCAACATCGATATTACCAACAAACACAAATGTAAAATCGCTAGCATCGGCAAAACGATCGGAATAAATCGTTTTGATCTTGTTAAAATCAACCTCCTGCAGCAAATCAATATTCATAGGCCTACGACGAAAATGCCTATTGCTTGAGATAAAGCTGATGGAGTCGCTAAAGATCATGTTAGGATTATTACCTGCATTCTGGATAATTGCCTGTATTCTTGACATATAGGCATTGTATGAGGATTCGTCGAAGCGAGGGTTGGTAAAGTAGAGGTAAACCAACTGTAGCATCTCCTCCAGATCATTTGGTGAGGCATTGCCATTGAATCCCTCCTCATTCTCGCCAAGAGTAGGCATAACATTTACCTTCTTTCCAGCAAGCATCTTCTCCAAATCAACACGGCTGTGGTCCCCAACTCCACTCATCATGGCTATGGCCGATACCATTTGGGCAGAAGGTACATCCTCATCTTTCACCAATGAATATCCGCCTGGGCTATAGGCTGAAAGAAGAACCTCATCCTCTTTAAAATCGGTGGGTTTAACAATCACTTTTACACCATTCTCGAACTCCCACTCAATGGCCTCGAGAACCTTATTGGTGGTTTCCGTCTTAATTTTGCCTGGGGTGGGTAGCTGGCTAACCAAAGGCTCTGTTGAAACATTATCAACATAAGCTTCAAGTTTAGACGATTTTACGCTCTGATACAATGCAAGAATCTGCTCTTCGGTTGGGATAGACTCTTTTTCCTTTTCGGAAGCGGTGATGAAAATTACCATATTCTCATCGGTAATCCACTTCTTAGCCATAGCGTTAACATCATCGAGCGTTATTGAGGGTACTAACGATTGAGAGAACATGTACTCAAACTCTACACCAGGGATTGGTTCGTTCTCGGTGAAATGAGCAAAATACTCCCAAACCAGGTTGGAGTTGTTCACCTTGTCGCGCTCCTTAAACTTATTCTCAATGCTTCGGAGTAACTCTGCCTTTGCTCTGTCGAGTTCAGTTTGGGTAAAACCATGCTGGTACACCCTGTAATTCTCCTCGAGTATTGCCCTTAGCGATCTTTCCGATTGATTCTCGCGTGCGATGGCCAAGGTGATGTAGGCAGATTTTGTGCTAACTAAGTTGCCATACTGATTAAAGGCAGCAACAAATGGTGGATTATCCTTTTGAACCAACTCGTTGAAACGAGCATTAAGCATTTGAGCGTATAAACGTTGAATCAAACCGCTACGGAAATAACCTAGATTCTTTTGATCAGCGGGCACAACAGGATGCTTGTAGTAAACCTCAACCATAGTGCGGGTAATTTCGGGATCGATGAAAGTACCAACTAGGGTTTCCTTATGGTCTGGCACCTCAAATTCGGGGCGAGGCTGGCGATTATCTCTGGCTGGAATTTGGTTAAAACGATCCTTAACCTTTTGCTCCATCATCTGAGGATCAAAATCACCCACAATAATAAGGGCCTGAAGATCGGGGCGATACCAATCTCTATAAAACTTGCGAAGGGTCTCGTATTCGTGATTGTTGATCACATCGATATCGCCAATCACATCGCGCTCGGCGTACTTCGAACCACGAAGTAGGTAGCTCATTTTCTCCCTCTGAGCCCTAAACTCAGCCGTACGACGTGTGCGCCACTCCTCACGTATTACACCACGCTCTGCATCAATCTCCTCATCCTCAAATGCTATGTAGCTGGACCAATCGTGGAGAATTAGCAATGCTGAGTCGATTATGGTTTCGCGGGTTAGCGGCACATTGGACAAGTTGTAAGCCGTAACATCTTGGCCTGTAAAAGCATTCACGTTATGGCCAAACTTAACACCAATATTCTCGAGAAAGTTAAGAACGCCCTTGTCAGGGAAGTTAACTGTACCATTGAATGCCATATGCTCTGTAAAGTGAGCAAGACCATCCTGACTATCATCCTCGAGTATGGCGCCCACATTGTGTACAATGTAAAACTCGGCGCGCTCTTGGGGCTCTGAGTTTTTCCGGATGTAGTAACGCATTCCATTGTCGAGCTCGCCAATAATTACTTTTGAATCAACCGGTAGGGGAGTATTCCAATTAACAGCGGGTTGTTGAGCAAACAGCCCTTGGCTAACTAGCAAAAAAGCTATTAGCAACATGTTTAACTTGGTATGTTTCATTTTAAGATTGTGATTTGATAAGTTAGGTTAATTTATTGAAGTAAATCAAAGGTATAGACTTTAACCTAAAAACATAGTTTAATTGAGCTAAAAAGTGTGTAATTTTTAGGTGTTACTGCATATAACGAAGAGTGGGATGACGTTGTGCCATCCCACTCCTTAATTTGAAGTACAAACTATTTTTGGGGAGCATTTTTGAGCACCTCAACAAGGAATTTCCAGAATTTATCCACTGTATCTATCTTCACCTTCTCATCGGGGGAGTGAGGGTAACGGATAGTTGGCCCAAAGGATATCATATCGAGATTTGGATAAACACCACCTAGGATACCGCACTCAAGGCCTGCATGAATGGCTTTGATTTCAGGAGTTTTTCCCCAGTTGGCCTTGTAAACCTCGCCCATAACCTTAAGGATAGCCGAGTCCATATTTGGTTTCCACCCTGGATAGGAGCCTGCAAATGAAACTTCGGCCCCAGCCATTTCGAAAACCGAGGCAATCTTCTCGCCAAGGGCTTCCTTTGCAGTATCAACCGAGCTACGAAGCAGGCATTGAACGTATATAAACCCATCCTCGCTGTATACACGAGCTAGGTTGGTAGAAGTTTCAACTAAACCTGGCATGGCATCGCTCATACGGATTACTCCATTGGGACACCCAAAAACGCCACGGATTATACCCCATTGGGCTTTAGCATCGAAAACTGACTTAGGTGCATCAACCTTATCGACAGAGAATGCCATATCGGGCTCAACCTTGGAAAACTCTGCCTTGAAAATTTCCAGATGCTTCTTGGCTGCTTGCTCTAGCTCCGATAGCTTATCGGCTGGAACGCCAACTACGGCAAAAGCCTCGCGTGGAATGGCATTGCGTAAGCTACCACCATCGATGCTGGCCAAACGAATATGAAACTGCTTCTCGGCGTAGCGAAGGAAGCGGAACAGAAGCTTGATGGAGTTACCTCTACCCGAGCTAATGTCCATGCCAGAGTGGCCTCCCTTAAGACCGGTTACCGATAGCTTCACGAATGAGTAACCTGCAGGTGTTAACTCCTCCTTGTATGCCAATTTGATGTTAGCATCCATCCCTCCGGCGCACCCAACATAGAGTTCACCCTCGTCCTCAGAGTCGAGGTTCATTAATATATCACCCTTTAGCAAGCCGGGTTTAAGGTTGAAGGCACCAGTCATACCGGTCTCCTCATCGATGGTAAAGAGCGCTTCAATAGGCCCGTGTACTAGCGAATTATCCTCGAGCACTGCCATGGCAGCAGCAACTCCAATGCCGTTATCGGCACCAAGGGTAGTTCCATTGGCTGTTACCCACTCGCCATCGACAAATGCCTCAATGGGATCTTTCTCAAAATCATGCTGCTTGTCGCTATTTTTTTGAGGAACCATATCGAGGTGCCCTTGCAGAATGATACCCTTACGGTTTTCCATCCCCGGTGTGGCTGCCTTCCTAATTATAACGTTACCCACTTCGTCTACTATTGTTTCAAGACCAAGATCCTTACCAAATTTTACCACAAAATCAACGACGGCCTGCTCATGCTTTGAAGGTCGAGGAATTTGGGTTAGGCTATAAAAATGTTTCCATAGGATTTTGGGATCCAGGTTTGCAATTGAATTACTCATAGTTTAAAAATTTAAGATGTTAAACTTACATTAATGGTGATAAAGATAGCTGTTTTTCCGTCAGCATAAACCTGCTCTTTATCAATAAAAAATATGTTGTACTAAACATACCCTTGCTACGTACTATTGATACCACATGCAGCCCAAAGGTTTACTCGTGGGCGCAATTTTTGCCATGGTCTCTTTGAAAACAAAATTAATTTAGCTTTGTTTATGGTACAGAAGGTAATCAAAAAATATTTTATCTATATATTTGCATATTTAACTAACCACAATACGTTATGAGGAAAATTGTTTTAATGGTTGTTTCAGCTGTGGTGTTTACTTTTGCTGCCTATTCGCAAAAAGAGAACACAGAGGTGAAATGGTATTCGTTTGAAGAAGCTGTTGAGCTAAACAAAACCAAGCCCAAGAAAATTTTTATAGATGTATACACCGATTGGTGCAGCTGGTGCAAGGTGATGGACCAAAAAACCTTTAGCCATCCTGAGATTGCAAGGTATCTAAACCAGTATTTCTACCCAGTAAAGTTTAACGCCGAATCGAAAGCTCCCATCACTTTTCAGGGGGTAGTGTTTGAGAATAGCGGACAAGGTAGGCGAAGCCCACATGAGCTGGCCGCTGCCCTGCTACAGGGAAAAATGTCGTACCCCTCGGTGGCGTACCTCGATGAGGAGAACCGCTTGCTAACATCAGTGCCTGGCTACTATCCACCCGATAAGATGGAACCAATCCTCAAGTTTTTTGGTGGCAACCACTACAAAACAACTACATGGGATAAATTTAGTGAAACCTTTAAGGGAACTATTCAGGCAACAGAATAGGTTTTAATTTTTTGAATAAAACGACAAAGGCTTTGGATGTCCAAAGCCTTTGTCGTTTTATAGCCTATTTATTAGTTCCCTTGGTATTCTAAGCATAGGACCAAACTGATAAAAGGTTAAGGTTTGATTAAGAAACTCCGACTTTGAATCATGAACCTTTACACGCACTGGTACAGGCATTCTGTAATACACAACATCTCTGCGAGGTCCTTTCTTTTCGGTGATTAGCTGATCCAATACGGAAGTTCCCTCCCACTGATCTGTTACGTTCAGTGAAATGAGTACTGGACTTCCGCTCAAGTCTGACGAGGGTAAAACGCCTCTGGAGTCGGAGAATCGAAATAGTATAGAAGAGGCATCAGGGCCATGGGCCTCTGGAGAGTAGTCGAACCAATGGGTAACGTTAGCTCGAAAAATTTTCCCCGTAAACAATGTGAGGTACTCCTCTTCTAGCCTCGATATCTCTTTTAGCACGGCTTCTGCAGCTTGACCTTCGGCCACAAAATCGGCATCGCCGGCAAGCAGCTCCATTCTCCTTTTACGAAGCGAAAAGATAAAATCGGCTGCTTCCTTGGCCTTATCCTCAATAGTTCTTTCTACAACCACCGAGCGGTGCACGGGCACTCGAACAAAAGTACTATCCTGAACCACACGTGAGTAGTGGGTTGTTTGCTCTGTAGCAATGTAAGGAGACGGGCTTAAATCGACATAATTCACCCCTTCACCTTGGGGGCTTACCTTCACCAATCTTTGGCTTGAGCTGAAGCTGGAGCTAGCAGCAGGAATGATTAACCCCTCATGGGTTACTTTCAAAAAATCAATCGCAAAATCCTCGGAAGGCTCAACCACAAAGAAGTTCTTTGGGTCGGCTTGATGATAAGTATCGGCAGTAACCTCAACAATTGCCCACGAACCTTCCTTTGTGGTTGGAGCATTGGCTATACCCAAATACTTTTGGGCAAACCTTGCATATGGCCCCGGTATTACCTCTGTATACTGGGCATTTACTTTAATCTTCAGGTTGGTTTTGGGAAGGGTGTAAATCAACCCTCCAGGCGATAGCTGGCCAACTTGACCTATGGGCTCGATCGTAGTTATTTGCTTTTTAGTGCATGATGTTGCCACAAGGGCAATAATCATTAATGAAATGAAGAATTTATTCATACCAAATTATTATAATGATTTTTCGAGTTACCTGTTCTTTCTGTAATTTAGCTATTCACAAAGATATAAACAGAATTGGCACAAATGGTTATTCTATAAACTAAATGAAGCTAAAACCTATTGTTCGAGCCGAATAAAAACTTCACCTAAGCTGCTAATCAAATCGGAGGGTACCATGGAGGCCTGTCCAACCTTTCTCACAGCAATATCAGCAGCAAGCCCATGAATGTACACCCCAACAATACCTGCTTGAACAGGTGTGTACCCCTGGGCCAATAGCCCAGCGATTATGCCTGTTAGAACATCGCCACTACCACCAGTAGCCATACCAGGATTGCCTGTGCTGTTTATGTATACATCGCCCGATGGACAGACTACTTGTGTGAAAGCTCCCTTCAGGATGATTATCGAGTTATACTTTGCAGCCATTTCTATCGCTAGGTTTAGCCTTTCGTTGCCCGAACTGATTGCCCCAAACAAGCGATTGAACTCACCAACATGTGGTGTTAAAATGGTATGGCTGGGCAGTTTGCCGAGTAACTCCTTATTTTTGGATAAAATATTGAGCCCATCAGCATCTATTACAAGTGGAACGGTACATTCTTTTACAAGCTGCTTGAATGCATCTACCGTAATATCACTTTGCCCAATTCCTGGACCTACTGCAACACAGGAATATTTTGTAAAATCGGGTGTTTGGGAGAAGTAGTCGGTATGGCTATCGATATGAGCTATGGCTTCGGGGGCCTGATGTTGAATAATGGAATATCCATTCGTTGGCACATGCGCAGTTACCAGCCCTGCCCCTACCCTTAAGCAAGCATTAACACACAGCACGGAAGCACCCATCATTCCAGTGCTGCCTGCAATAATATGAGCATGCCCATAGGTACCCTTATGGCTAAACACTCGCCGTGATCGAAGCAAGCCCTTCACAAAGGGCGTATCGACATAAGTAAAGGGTGTATGCTCACGGGCAATTGCCTGCTCATGCAGCCCGATGTCCACAATGCTCCACTGGCCAACAAACTGTTCGTTTTCGGGAAAAATAAAGCTGAGCTTAGGAAACTGAAGGGTTACAGTGTAGGTAGCCTTAACGGTAGGATTAGCGTTAGGGTGTGGGTTATCCTCGCCATACAGCCCCGAAGGAATATCGACAGCTACAACGATAGCCTTTGATTGGTTAATATGCCCAACGAGGGTTGCTACAACCCCCTCCAAGGGCCTCGCCAAACCTGACCCAAACAGCGCATCGATAACAATAGAATCAGGCTGAATAGCTGGTAAATCTGCTGCATCAACAATAAAGTTGGGAACTACAATTCCTTGCCTAACCACTCGATCTATATTCTCCTGTAAATCTGGAGAATAATTTTTCGATTTTAATATATACAGATTAACATCGAATCCAATTTGAGCAAGCATTCGAGCAAGAGCCACACCATCGCCTCCATTGTTGCCGGGTCCGGCAAACACTACAAAACGCTTGGCGTAGGGAAAGTGGCTTACCACCCATTGCAATATCCTTGTCGCTGCCCGCTCCATTAAATCGATAGATAAAATGGGTTCATGGCTAATAGTGTAAGCATCAATCTCTTTAATCTGGCTACATCTAAATATTTTCATGGTGGTCACTGCATTATATCAAACAAATATAAAACATTAAAATGATTGCTGCTATTGGAGCAACGATTACTATAAAACGGTATTTTATTGCTAAATTGCAAGATTAAAAAATCATATAACTATATGAAAACCTTTAAAATTGAAGAAGAGCACATCCAGCTTACCCAACTTTTAAAAGCTTCGCGTTTGGCACAGAGCGGTGGCGAGGCACAGCAGCTGGTGGTAGAAGGGCTTGTTAAGGTAAACGGGGCATTGGAAAGCCGTAAAAGGGCAAAACTGCGGGCCGGTGATGTGGTGGAGTACAACAACCAAAGCATTAAAATCGTTTCAGAATAACCAAGAATAATGCAGTTGTAACTCCTATGGTAAAGATTGCTTCAATACTACTGCTGCTTATGGGAACCAGCTTGTTTAAGCTGGTTGGTCAGGAAAAATATTTCGTTGAATTTGTTGACAAAAAAGGCTCTTCTCATTCCATCCACGCCCCTTCCTCTTACCTATCGGGAAAGGCCATAGAGCGACGTGAAAAGCAGAATATCAGCATTACCGAAAATGATTTGCCAGTATCGAGCGCCTACCTGCATGAAGTTAGGAGGTTAGGAGTAGACATTCTCTTTACATCAAAATGGCTTAACGGCGTAGTAGTTAAAAACCCCAGCGCTAAGCAACTACGACAACTTAATAAAAGACCTTTTGTTAAAGAGGTTTTAAAAATTTTCGACCCCAACATCAAGGGTACTCCCACCCCTGAGTTCCCCACCTACACAGCGTATACCGAGCTGAATGATTCATCTAACTACTACAACTACGGATCGGCAGTAATACAGGTAGAGATGGTGAATGGTCATCATCTCCACAACCTAGGCTATAGAGGAAAAGGTGTTACAATTGCGGTGCTCGATGCAGGTTTCTACAAAGCGAATACACTTCCCGCATTCGACAGCTTGTGGGCAAACAAACGAATTGTGTTTGAGAAAGATGTTGTTGATGCCAATACCAATATCTACCATGAGAATTCGCATGGGATGCTTGTGCTGTCGGTTATGGGCGCAAATATCGATGGGCAAATGGTAGGCACAGCACCTGAAGCTAACTATGTACTAATAAGATGTGAGGATACCTCCTCGGAACAGGTTATTGAGGAGTACTACTGGGCAAGAGCGGCCGAAATGGCCGATAGCATAGGAGCCGATGTGATTAATTCTTCACTTGGATATTACAACTACGATGCCCCATACCAAGCCCTTAGCTATAATCAACTCGACGGGAAAACCACACCCATTGCACGAGCAGCCAACACGGCAGGACTGCTCGGGATACTTGTTGTTGTGAGCGCAGGCAATGAGGCGCTAACCGATTGGAAACACATAATTACCCCTGCCGATGCTCATGAGTGTATTGCTGTTGGTGCCGTTAACCGAAAAGAGGAATTAGCAGCGTTTAGCTCATTGGGGCCTACGTATGATGGTAGAATAAAGCCCGATTTGGTTGCTCTAGGTGAGGGTACTGTGGTTCAAACACCCTCAGGCGAAATTGGAACTGTAGATGGCACATCAATCTCTGCACCCATCATATCGGGGTTTGCAGCATGCCTATGGCAAGCACTCCCACACCTGACAGCCAAAGAGTTGGCGCAAATCATTTTGCAGTCTGGAAGTAGTAGCACAAATCCGAACAACTCGATGGGATATGGAATCCCCGATTTTAATAAGGCAATCAAACTATCAAAAGAGATGTAGCAATGAGCGTAAAAAATGCCCTTTCGCTTTTTGAACTCAGTCAGAAAATATCTAATGCTTTAGAAATTGAGTTTCCAGGAACGCAGTGGGTTGTTGGGGAGATAAGTGAAATTAAGGAGAACATATCAGGGCATTGCTATTTAGAGCTTGTTGAAAAGGACGCAGCCAACGATTATCCCAAGGCTAAGGCACGGGGCACCATATGGGCAAGGACATACCGCATGATAAAGCCCTACTTTGAAACAGCTACCGGCCGTAACCTAAAAGCTGGCCTTAAAGTACTTGTGCAATGCACTGTAAATTACCATCCCGTGTATGGGCTTTCACTCAACATCATAGATATAGACCCAACATTTACCCTAGGGGATATTGAGCTGATGCGACAGCAAACCATCAACAGGCTTATAGCTGAAGGGGTAATGGATATGAACAAGGATTTTGAGCTACCTCTACTGCCTAAAAATATTGCCATCATCTCTTCGCCAACAGCAGCCGGATTTGAAGATTTTGCCAACCAGCTCAATAGCAATCCCTACGGATACATATTCAACATCAAACTTTTTGCTGCAACAATGCAGGGCGACAAGGCTGAAGAGTCGATTATCATGGCCATGGATAGAGTATACAACACCCTTTCTGACTGGGATGTGCTGGTAATAATTCGAGGTGGAGGCTCGCAAGTTGATTTAGGATGTTTTGATGGTTACAATTTAGCCAACAATATTGCACAATTTCCGCTACCTGTAATAACGGGTATTGGCCATGAAAAGGATGTAACTATTGCCGACATGGTGGCCCATACACGCCTAAAAACCCCCACTGCGGTAGCAGAGTTCCTCATAGATCAGTTTGTTAATGCCGAAAACTGGCTAATTGAAGCCAACGATAATTTTACTGATGCTGTGAAACTTGTTACAGTATCGAACGTTCAAGCCCTTAGTAAGCATACAAGCCGATTGTTACCAGCTGTAATAAAGTCGACCTTACTTGCAAAAAGCCGTTTACAACAAAACATTCATGGTGGGCATGAAGCGGTAAACAGATACTTGGGTAATCAAAACTTTTTGCTGCAAAGGGTTTTAAGCAAAGTAGCATCGCAAGCAGAGATTAAAATAAACAAACAGCAAGCCGTATTGTCGCAAACTAAAAGGCAATTGAAATTAGATGTATATAGCTATATACAAAACGAGAACAAAAATCTTACTTATAACGAGAAGAATGTCAGGGCAATGGATCCAATTAATGTGCTAAAAAGAGGATACTCCCTAACCCTGCATAACGGCAAGGTGCTAAAAGAAAGTGAAGCAACCAACATTGGTGATAAGATTGAAACCATACTGGCCAGCGGAAGGCTTGTTAGCGCCATAGAGGATATTAAAGACAAAAAATAAACCTTGCTCAAGTACTAGCTTATGCTTACATTCCAAATAAAAAACCTAACATTGAGAACTACATACATCGCAATACTTATACTTTGCCTATCAGCTAGCCATACAAAAGGACAAATAAATTGGGCTGCTGTAGATAGTTTAAAGCTGTTAACCCAAAGTGAGAATGCCAAAACACAGGTTGATGCGTACATTGACCTCTCCAGACTATTTTGGGGGGTCCACCACGATTCGAGCTATGTTTATGCCAACAAGGCGGTTGATTTGGCTAAGAAAACAAAGAACAATGAGATACAGGGCGATGCCTATAACAACCTAGGCAACACCTACCTCACCGATTCAAAGTTCCAAGAATCGCTCCCCCTGTACGAAAAGGCCCTTGAGTTCAGGAAGAAAGCAGGTGATCCGGTTATGGTTGGGCATACACGTAACAACCAGGGATTTGCATACCGAAATGTAAGCATGTACTCCGAAGCGATAGCTGCTTTTAAGGAGTCGGCTGATATTCTGAAGCAACACGGTGAGGAGGAAGACCACGCATATATGCTGATGAATGTTGCCAGCACCTACTCAATAATTAACGAAAATACCAAAGCGCTTGAATATGCCATAAATTCAGCCAATTACTTTTTGCAAAAGAACGATGAGTATGGTATTGCATACACCTATACCTTTATTGGCAACTTACACAACAGCCTAAGCAACAACAACCTAGCCCTTGAGTACATTACCAAAGCTTACGAACTATATTTAAAAATTGACGATACCGAAGGGCTAACCCAAGCAACCAATAGCCTGGGGATAATTTATGGAGAGTTGAATGAGCCAGAGAAATCGTTAGAGTTTTACCAAAAATCGCTGGAGCTTGCCATCGAGAGAAACAGTATCAACGGCCAAGCAGTTGCGTACAACAACATTGGTTTTCAGCACACTAAGCTAAAAAACTACAGCCAAGCACTTGAGGCTTACGAAAAATCAATCGCTCTTAGCGAACAGGATAACCAGTTCGAAAGCCTGATGAATACCTATAACAATATTGCATGGGTTTACTTTCATCAGGGCGATATTAATCAGGCTCAGAAAACAGTTTTTAAAGCGTTAGAGTACGCCAATTTAGATGGAGTGGATCTTTTCCTAGCCGAAAGCCATGAAATCCTAAGTCAAATATACTACAAAAAAGGCGAATACAAGAAGGGCTTTGAACACCTAAACAAACTGCGCTTGATGAACGACAGCCTTTACAAGTCGAGCAGCACAAAGGAGTATATGGAGATGCAGGTTCGTTTTGAGACTGAACGCAAAGAGAAGGAAATTGAATTGCTTAAAAAGAATGAGGAGATAAAAAACCTTGAGATACAAAGGCAAAAAAACCTAAACCTGTTTTGGATACTACTCTTTATTGTATTTGTTATTTTTGGAGTAACCACCATACTCAACCTTCGTTCGAAACATCGTGTAAACCAGCTGCTAACCCAAAAGAACCTCTTGCTAGAAGAAACCAATAAAAAGCTTATCGACTCTGAAAAGCACCTAAAAGAGCTGAATATCACAAAAGATCGTTTCTTCTCGCTCATTGCCCATGATCTAAAAAACCCATTCAATGCCCTTATGGGTTTCAGCGATTTGCTTTACAACAACTTTGAGGACTATTCTCAGGAGGAGAGTAGGGAGTTGATAAAGATTATATACGACTCTTCACAAAACCTATATAAGCTGCTCGACAACCTTCTTCAATGGTCTAAGGCACAGCTAGGAAGTGTTATGTATAATCCTGAGCTATTCCCCCTTCATACCATTGTTTCCGAAGAAATGGATATGCTAAAACCCATTGCCGACAACAAAGGGGTTAAGCTAACCTCAAGAATTGAGGAGTTTTTGATAGTGTGGGCCGATAAAAACTTAGTAGCCGTAATTATTAGGAATCTTGCCAGCAACGCCATCAAGTTTAGCAATCAGGATGACAAGGTACTGATCACGGCAATTGAATACGATAATTATGTTGAGATTTCGGTTAGCGATACCGGTATCGGGATTGATAAGGAGGATCGTGAAAAACTCTTCAGGCTCGATACTTCCTTCACATCAAAAGGAACAGCCGACGAGAAGGGAACTGGCCTAGGGCTTATACTTTGCAAAGAGTTTGTTGAAAAGAATGGTGGAAAAATTTGGGTTGAGAGCAACCAGGAGGGAGGCAGCACATTTAAGTTCACTTTACCCTCCATTCGCTCAGCACGCAATGCTTAAACTTTAAATAAAAAAACATCACAAATGTCATGCATCTCAACTGCACGTACCTTAGCTGTTTTGGCTATGGGCATATGCTTTAGTACGCTAAATGTAAGCGCAACTGGCAACAACACATCCATAGCCCTAACGCAGGCCAATCGATACCTCCACGAAAACCCGAGCAAGGCATTATCCCAAGCTAAGCTAGCGATTCATGAGGCCAAGCAATCAAAAGATACAACAAGCCTTATCGTTGGATACTCATTGCTTTGTAGGATTAGCATAATACAAGATGATGTTAACCTTGGCAAGCAGTATCTCGACTCGGCAAAACGAATTTCTACTCGTATCACCCCCGAAGCCATTAGAGCCGAAGTGGACCTACACACCAAGCTGAATAATCGTAAAGCGATAGAGGAGCTGATTGGGAAATCGATTAAAATGGCCAATGAGCTGGCCGACTATGCTTTGCACGTAAGGCTTCTACTCATCAATAGCGATGTGCTTCGTCAGGATAAAGACTTTATGCTAGCCCAATCCCAGGCCCAGAAGGCCCTTGAGCTAGCATTAGCCAACAACCTTACGGATCAGGTTGCCGTTTCACAAAGAACGCTCGGAAGCATCTACTTACAAAAAGGAGAGCATGCCAATGCGCTTGAACATTACACAAGTGCCGAGACACTATTTAAGGAGCTGAACGACACCAAAAACCTGCTCATAACCCAACGCAACATCAGCCTAGCATACCGGAACAAGGGGGAATACAACACCTCCCTATCCAAACTAAATGCCGCGTTAAACATTGCATTACAGCAAAACAATCCCGATGAGCTAGGTCATATCTATAATCTTATTGGCAGCACCTACGCCCGAATGGGCATGCCAACGGAAGCACTTGAGAACTACAACCATAGCCTGCGGTATCGAGAGGAGAATCAACTTCTTGCCAGCTACGCATCAACGCTTGAAAATATTTCGAGAATACAACGAGACCTAGGACAATTTACCGATGCCCTCCATAACCTCAACCTAACCATAAGTATTAGCAAAGAGCTAAATGATGCTCAACGTTTGGCATCAACCTACAACGAAATGGGGAACCTATACGCACAGCAGGGACAACATGCCGATGCGCTGAAGTACTACCTCAGCTCTCTAAAAATTCGACAGGAAGCAGAACTCCACAGCGAAGTTTCACGCTCGCTAATAAACATAGGAATAACCTATCGCCAGCTTAACTCGCACCATAATGCCCTAAAATATTTTAGTCAAGCCCTCGAAATAATTGCAGATGATTCTGACCCCATAGGGAAGTCATGGGTTTACATTCATTTGGGCAATACGTATAGAGATATTGAAAATCTTAAGCAAGCAATTGCAAACTACTCAAAGGCCCTGGAGCTAAGGAAAAAGAGTGGTAACCAGCCGCTAATTGCGCAATCAATCCGTAGCCTAGCCGTTGCGTATGGCGAGAACAATGAATTCGACAAGGCACATCAGCTATTTAGCCAAGCCTTAACAATTGCCACCGAACAGAACGATGAAAGGGCAATTGCCGACCTATACAATGAGCTGGGTAACCTATCGCTCAGGGAAGGTAATTTACAAAAGGCGATTACGTTTTTTGAGGATGCCTCGGAGCTGTATGGCAAACATTTCGATCTTGAGCGAAGGGGCCTGTGCGTTAGAAAGATTGGTGAAATACATACTACGCTGGGGAATTCAACCGAGGCCATTGAAAACTTACAGCTTGCACTCTCACTGGCAAACCTAACAAAAAATGCAAAGCTCAGAGAATTAACCTTGCTGGCTCTATACGAATACCATACGGCCAAAGAGCAATACAAAGAAGCGTTAAGCTACTTCGTTAAGCATATTGAAATTAGGGATAGCCTTAACGCCATCTCGGAACAGGAAGCCATTTGGCAGGCAAGCCTCGACCTAGAACTCAACAAGAAAGCCGAGGAGATTAGGGCCATTGAAGGTGAAGTAGAAAACCTGAGGGCAGAGGCTCAGCTAAAATCCATACAGCTAGAGCAGCAACGATTGATTCGAAACTTCCTGACCATTACCTCACTATTTGTGCTGGTAATCGCAATTGGAAGTATTCTTGGTTATGTTATCATCCGGAAAAAGAATAGTAGGCTTAATATAGCCAATGAGAAATTAGCCCGATCGGAAAAGGAGTTAACCCGAACAGTTCAAACCAAGGACAAGCTATTCTCCATTATTGCTCATGACCTACGCAGCCCATTCACAGCCCTTGTTGGGCTTACCAGCGTGCTAGCCAATCAGTCGTCCGACATGAGCTCCGATGAGGTTAAAGAGTACGGCTCGCTTATACATGAATCGTCGCAAAGGCTGCTAAGCTTAATTGAGAACTTACTCTTCTGGTCGCGCAGCCAAACCGGAAAGCTAAAGCTTATACCCAAAGAGTTTAAGCTGCACGCCCTTGTTGCTGATGTTTTTAGCGTACTATCGTTACAAGCCAAAGCCAAAGAGATTAACATTGAGAACAATGTTGACCCTAGCACATCGCTTTTTGCCGATTACGAAACCACCGCCACGGTAATCAGGAACATCGTATCAAACGCCATCAAATTTACCAACCCCCATGGCCACATATCCATTGATGCAGCTAAAAAGAATGGAATGGTTGAGATAAGAGTTACCGATAATGGAATTGGAATTAGCTCCGAGAACCTTTCAAAACTCTTTAGAATTGAGCAAAGCTTTAGCACTAAAGGTACAGGCGAAGAGGTTGGTACAGGCTTAGGATTAGTGGTATGCAAAGAATTTGTTGAGAAGAACAATGGTGAAATTGATGTGATTAGCAAGCTCGGACATGGAACCAGCTTCATCATTAGGTTACCGTTACCATAACCTTCAGATTATAACTGGGCCTAAAGGAATAATTCAGCAAATATTTGCTCACTCCAATATGTATGATAGTAAACATCCTACTCCTTGCGCTTGGGTTCGTAACCCTAATTAAAGGGGCCGACTGGTTGGTAAGTGGAGCCTCGGCGCTTGCAAAAAGGTATAATGTTTCCAACTTGGTCATTGGGTTAACCATTGTAGCTTTTGGCACCTCGGCTCCGGAGCTGGTTGTAAACGCCATATCATCAAGTAAGAATCTACCCGATTTGGTTTTTGGAAATATAATCGGGAGCAATAATTTCAATATCTTCGTAATACTAGGTATTGCAGGGCTTATAACCCCACTAACTGTTCAATCGAGCACAGTATGGAAAGAGATTCCCATATCTTTTCTAGCCATCCTACTGTTTTACCTACTAGCCAACAACTTCTTCGATTCCACCTCACCAATCCTTTCGCGTATCGATGGGGTTATCCTATTGGTTTTTTTCGGCCTGTTCATCCTGTACGTATATAAACAGCTAAAGTCACAATATGCTCTAGCCGAGAAAACAAGCTATAGCTCAGCCAAAATGTGGGGTTTAATTACTTTGGGCCTATGCGGATTAGTTATTGGGGGACAACTCGTGGTGGGGAACGCAACCAGCTTGGCCAAATTGCTAGGAATAAGCCAGAAGATAATAGGGCTAACCATTGTTGCCTTTGGCACCTCACTACCGGAGCTGGCCACATCGGTTGTGGCTGCTTTTAAAAAGAATAATGATATTGCTGTGGGGAACATCATTGGATCAAACATCTTCAATATTGCCCTTATCCTGGGCATTAGCTCAATTATCAGGCCAATGGAGTTTAGCAGCACTTTCACCTTTGATGTCATACTGCTTACCTTTGGCACCCTCATCCTTTTCGTCTCGATGTTCACCGGACGAAAGAAAAAGTTAGACCGATGGGAAGCTGCCACATTATTGCTGATTTTTGCAGTATATACAGTATATTTGGTGGGCAAAGAATTATAGAAACTCGCATGGAGTTACACCATGTAAACCAGAAATTGAATCACCGATGGCAAAGAAAAACCTATCATACTCTGAGGCAATTGCAGAGGTAGAAAGCATTGTGGAGCGTATTGAGAATAATGAGCTCGACATTGATGAGCTGGCAAAAAACGTGAAACGCGTTGCCGAACTTATAAAATTTTGTAAAGCTAAGCTAAAATCAACCGAGGAAGAGGTAGAGCGAATCCTTAAAGATTTTGATGAGAACTAAAAAAGGGAGCATCCCAAAGAATGCTCCCACAAGCAATTGCGTTACAAATAGCTACAGGCTTACCTTGCCTGGCTTTATCATGTTTTCAGGGGCAAGTATCCTGTCGAGCTGATCCTGCGTAAGGATTTTATGCTCAAGCACCAATTCATACACACTTCTACCTGTTTTAAGCGCCTCCTTGGCTATCATTGTCGATTTCTCGTACCCAATTATTGGGTTAAGAGCGGTAACCAGCCCTATGCTGTTGTGCACCAACTCGCGGCACCTCTCCTCGTTGGCAGTAATCCCATCAACACATCTGTACTTTAGAGTATTCATACCGTTCTTAAGCATCTCAATAGACTCGAACAGGCTTTGCACAATGATGGGCTCAAACACGTTTAGCTCTAGCTGTCCGCCTTCTGCTGCCATAGTAACCGCAAGGTCGTTGCCAATCACCTTAAAAGCAATTTGATTTACCACCTCGGGTATAACCGGATTTACCTTTCCTGGCATTATCGATGAGCCGGGTTGCATTGGAGGTAAATTGATCTCGTTAATTCCAGTTCGTGGGCCCGATGACAGCAGGCGTAGGTCGTTACATATCTTCGAGAGCTTCACGGCCAAACGCTTAACCGCCGAGGAGTACATAACAAACGCCCCTGTATCCTGAGTTGCCTCAACCAGGTTGGAGGCAAGCACCACATCCAAACCAGAAATACGCTTCAGGTGCTTCATCACCTTCTCGGTGTACTCTGGCTCAGAGTTTATTCCAGTTCCAATGGCAGTGGCGCCCATATTCACCTCAAGAAATAGCTGGGCATTCTGATTTAACCTTTCAATCTCCTCGGCCAGGGTAACGGCGTACGCCTCGAACGACTGCCCAAGCGTCATGGGCACCGCATCCTGCAGCTGGGTTCTTCCCATTTTAATGATATGGGCAAACTCTTTAGCCTTGGCACTAAACGACTCAACAAGGGTGTTGAGCACTGCTATCAACTTTTTGTTTGAGTTGATAAGCGCAATTTTAACGGCTGTTGGGTACGCATCGTTGGTCGATTGCGAAAGGTTCACGTGATTGTTGGGATGGCAGTACTCGTATTGCCCTTTCTCGTATCCCAATATCTCAAGCGCCCGATTTGCAATCACCTCGTTGGCATTCATGTTGGTTGAGGTGCCCGCCCCACCCTGGATCATATCAACAGCAAAATGGTTATGGAACTTACCATTTTTAATGTCTTCACAAGCCTTTACAATGGCATCGCGCACATCTTTTGAAAGTAAACCCAGCTCAAAGTTAGCTTCGGCTGCTGCCTCTTTAACAATGGCCAAAGCATCAATTAGGTTGGGGTAAAAGCTTAGGGTTACGCCGCTGATATTAAAGTTCTCGATGGCCCTAAGGGTTTGCACCCCATAGTAGAACTCCGAGGGGACATCCCTATCGCCCAGCAGGTCATGCTCACGACGTGTACTCCCCGACTCGTACTGAGCCGCGGGATTGATCATCCTGTTGTTGGCATGGCGCATGCGGCGCGAAATAACCCTTGTAATGTTCGAGAATATCTTGAGGGTAGTTTCGGCACTTATGCTAAAGGCCTTATTCTCCAGTATAAAAACGGTAGTATCAACCAATGCCCTTGCCGATGTGGAGTGGGGTGAGTCACTCGCCCACGACCCCTCGCCTAGGAAATCGCCTTTGCTGAAATAGGTAAGCTTCAGCTCTACTCCAAAAGAATTGCTTTTGAATAGTTCAACCGTACCTTTGTATATGATGAAGATGCTCTCCCTTGCACCATTCTCGCGGAACAGAAGCTCATTTGGCTTAAATGTTTTTTCCTTTATGCAAGTTGTTAAGCTTGCGTACTCGTCGTCGGTAAGCCCACGAAAGAGCTCAATCTTCTTCAGAAACTCTATAACATCAACATTATCCATAGTATGAAATATTAAAATGAATTGTTTTAAGGTGGAACATTTTGCTGTGTCGAGCTCATCAACGCGCTATGTTTTGTGGTCAATGCGCTCATCACAAAGGTATTTAAGTAATTTGTGATAAACCAATAAAAAGTGAGGATCTTACTAACCATTATCAAACATCTTTCTATCACCCTTGCCATTCCATTAGCTGCTCGTTTCTTGGGCGTTAGTAGTACAGCTCCCCCAAAAGGGTAACTAAAAAACCCCGCCGTGAAGCGGGGTTTAACCAAAACCTAATTACAAACCAAACTAACCATTAAAATACTTATGTTCTTTTGAGGCTTCTTCAAAGTCGAGATGGCTAGCATCTTCATTAAAAAATGAGATAATACCATCGAGCGCTACGGCCTGCGAAACGCTGGTGCTAGAGTACTTATAAATAATATTAGCCAGCAGCTTCAGCTGATTCTGATTTGCAATAAGAACTTGAATTGGGTCAATATCGCCAAACCTTACCATGGTCTCAACTTTTTTGAGCTCACTCAGGTTGGTAGAGATTATACCCTTAAGCTGTGTGTAGGCTTTTGAGGCGGGTGTATTCCGCCGGCTCACAATTCCTATCACCTCCATGGTCATGGGATCTACCAAGGGCGAACCGCTGTGGCCATAGCTAACCTGACCATCAAACTGTATAAACCTTACACCTTCGGCATTGGCAAATACAGAGGACACAATGCCCGATGTGATCGCAAGGTTGGAGTAGCCAAAGTTAAACCCAAGGGCAGCTACCGATGACCCGACGATGAAGTTCCGCTGCTCGCTAAGCTTAAGACTTGGTATGCTTGCAAAATCGGGTAAATCGATATTGAAAATGGCATAGTGACCATTGCTATCGAGCACACCTATGCGGAGCTCCTTAATAAACTCGGCGTAGGGTATCTTCATTGATGCAGTTACGGTGTTGGCATCGGCATCAACAAAAACAATTTGAACCTTGTGTGCTTTCTCAAGGCAGAATGCGTGCTGTGTGGTAACAAGAAAATTCTTTACTTTAAATCCGGTGAGTGAATCAATACAAATCCCCCTCTCGTTCAGAAAATTTAATTGGCAAACCGAAGCATGGCAAGAAGTCCAAACATTACTTAACATATGGGTAGGGTTTTGGTTTGTTGTTAAAAAAAGGGCAGGCTACATTAAAATGAGCGAACAATGGTGAAAACGAACAGCATGGTTACCACAAAAAACACAATAAATACACCTACATCAACGGTAATCCGATTGATTAGGCCTGATTTTAAGAAAGTATCAACTCGTTTCATAGCTTAAATATTTAATCTGTACTAATGGCTTTAAACTCAACAAAACCAAACAAAATGTTTTTTTACGAAAAAAAACTATCTTTAAAGCATCAATATACTTTTGAACTTTTTTACAGTAACAAAACTATAGCGATCGATAGGGGTTGCCAATGGTCAAAATTGTCAATTTTTGCAGAATGGGATTACGGCAAGCTATAATAAGCCAAACACTAGTTTTAACAACTGATATTCAAAGCTTTTAACGATTTCTAAATGGCAATATGCCAAACCTATGATACAAAAACTTAAAGAGGCCGTTGAGGCAAAATTTGGACGAAAAATAGCCTACCAAAAGGATTGTATATCTTTATCCAACAGCGTTTTAAACCTCACTTCTGAGTTGCTTAGTCCATCCACTTTAAGGCGTTTCTTTGGATTCCTTTCTACGAATTCTAATCCATCACGTGCCACACTCGATATACTCTCGGCATACTGCGAGTATAAAAACTGGGAGGATTTTAAGGCTAAGAATAGCAGTTCGTGCTCAAAAGAGCCCATTGTTGATTCATGGCTTAAGGCAAAAGCAAAAGCCCACGAGATTAGCGAGAAGAATTGCAAATCGTTAAAATTCGAGAACCCCTTGGGTTTCTCCAACAGCATTGCCCGAGAATTTGCCCATGAGCGACTTGGCACCTTTCTGGATACTGACCTAAGCGCAACCCCATTTATTGGTCCTGGCGGCTTTGGAAAAACAACACTTCTGATAAAATGGTACGAGGAGTTTGTGACCACCCCAAGGAATAAAAATCACATTGTTCTATTTATCCCCGCCATACATCTTGAAAACTGGGTAAGTAAAGAGTGCTATTTTGAGGATTGGATATTATCGCTCCTCGATCTATCGGAATCGGGGCTTTTTGAAACATTAAACGCTAACCCCAAGCTCGCTTTAGGAAAATTTATCCTAATAATTGATGCGCTTGATGAGATAAAAGTAAATCATGCTAAAATTGAAAGGATTTATACTGCATTGCACAAGCTAACCACCAGCTTGTCGAGCAAATGGTTCAGGTTAATCGTTTCGGCTCGTTACTCAACATGGGCCCAATTTACCAACCTTGCCAACTCGCTCGATGCATGGTATTTTGCCTCACCCGACAAGGTTATCCCCCAGGGCACAAACATGCCTCCGCTTAGCGATGACGAGATACAAAGCATTATCGACCTTACGCTAAACACCGGAAACCAGCCAAGGTTAATAATTGAGGAGATACCCTTCGATCTACTGCAGATTATTTCGCACCCCTTCTACCTTCAGCTGTTTATTGATACGTATAGCCCCACAGGTATCCATTTAATTTCCGATAAGATAGACCTGTTAGCGGAGTTTTTAAAAAAGCAGATTTTCCAGAGTAACTTGGCCGATGAGAAAAGCGACATTCTATATGCTATTGTTGAGCTATCGCATAAGGATAAGGCTTATGGTCTGGTTAAAAAGAATGACCTTAAAGAGAAATACCCTATTCACCTAAAGTCTGCCGGCAACTATGCTGCTGCTTACTCTCAGCTCATTTCATTCGGTATTATATCCGAGGAGGTAACAAAAAATGAATTCGGGTTATACACCAGCTACACCAAGATTAGCCAACGGGCTCTTTTTAGAATGCTTTTGGCACATTTGCTTATAGAAAAAAACCAAGGTATTAATTTTGAGCTATTTAAAGCTATCGAAGAGCAATACGCAAAAACCCAGCTACTCGCCCACCTTTTGAATCTTACATTTGAGCTAGCCTATAAGCAAAAATGTGTAGATGCGTTGAAACCATTCTTCAGCCTAGCAGACGAGTCCCTCGATCAAGCATTAAAGTTTCCAAATATCCACAACGCTCTAACAAAAGATGAGCTAATGAGGCGTGAGCTAATACCCTACTACGCCAGCAATGCAAGGGCTCGTAAGTTTCTGTTCGAGAGGCACATCAATCTGAACACGCTAACAAACAGCTCAAGACTCCTGTATTTCAACTATATACAAAACTCAACCTCGGAGAAAGAGTTACTCATTGGCAAAACATTGCTGTACTCATCTAGTGCCTACGCAATGGACTTCACGTGGGTAAATCAGTTCGAAAATGATTTCCCAATAAACACACCATACGAGGGCACCTCGGCAATAATAGCAGGTTTATGGTTTTCCTGTAGGTTTATAGCTGCCTTTGTTGAAGGCGTAAGCAATTACGATAAGGTTTTAACAGACATTGGCACATACGAAAGTGCACAGCATCAGCAGTGGAGCATTACCGATAGGCATAACTTTGAAATTGGACTTTTTCTTGGGCTAATTACTACAAAACAGTACAAAGTAATCCGCGACAGAATAAAGGCCTTGCTAAAGGAAAAGCCATACGAGATGATGAATCAGGAAGAAATAGCCCTTGCCATTCATCTCGAATTGGCGCAATGGCATATCAACAAAAAGTTTGATGACCCAACAGTTCAAAAAGTCCAACAGCATATGGATAATACCCCCGAATGGGCCCGATACCAAAGCGCTATTATTGGGAAATCATGGTTGGCAATGTATTGCTTTACAAGGGGTCATATTGAAAAATCGTACGAATACTTCAAGAAAGCACTTGAGATAAGTAATATTGCTGGGTACACAATTTATGAAGCCAAATTACTGTATAGCCTTGCTAGCGTGCTTGAAAGTATTGGCGAGAGCGGACGAGCCCTTGAATGTAAAAACCTGATTAAGAACCTTACCGACAAGAGTAACGTTGAACTTGGATCGCTATAGTTTGGCTCGATGGAAGGTGGCTAACCCCTCGATGGGGAACTGCATAACCCTCTCAAGATTTGCTCCATATCGCTTAAGCACATCTCTAAGCTGATATTCGAAGATAACAGCTATTGAGCCAACCGCTCCGATGGACACACTTGTTACTTCTGAATACTTTAGCAGATGTCTTTCCACAAGCTGAACTAAACAATCATCCACAAGGGCCACAATGCTTTCATGCGATGAGAGCTTTACAATAATATCAGAAAAACCAGCCAGGAAACGTGCTGGTGAATCACTTGTATACACATGGCCCAAGATATCATCAATGGATAGCGAGCAGTGTTGGGCTATGCTATTGCACAATGACTCTGGAAACTCTTTATACATCCAGCGCTTAATAAACTCTTTACCCAAATGCGCACCACTTCCCTCATCGCCCAGCACGTAGCCTAACGAAGGGGTATGCCGAACCAAATCGAGCCCATTGTATAACCCAACATTCGATCCAGTGCCGAGTATAGCCACAAGCCCCTGCCCATTACCAAAAAGCGAACGGGCTGCTCCCATCAAATCGCTAGATACATCGACAGTGGAGGCATTATAAAATATATCCCTCAGGTTTAAAGCAACAATATCTTGCATCGACTGGTACGCACAGCCTGCTCCATAGAAGAAAACCTGGGCAACTCCGCCCCTATCAATTTTGTGGCCTATTGCATCGTCTAATACTTCCGCAAATTTTTCGCCATGGTGATATGGGTTTAGCCCTTGGCTAAAAAAATCCTGTTCCGTCCCATTGGGCATTAAAACTTTCCAATGGGTTTTAGTCGAACCGCTATCGGCTATTAGTATCATTCTCTGTGATTTTGCGTACCCTTTTTAAATTAAGCAGATTCATGGGATTTGTTGACATTCCTTCAACCCTGGGGTTTACAAATCGAACAACCTTATCGTAGAAAAGGGGTACAACGGGAACCTGCGACATGACCAACGAATCCATCTGATTATACAACACATATCGCTCAGTATCCGACGAAATACGAAGGGCTTTTAGATAAAGGCTATCGAACTCGCTGTTGGCAAAGTGAGTGTAGTTGGGCCCACCCGGGCTAAAATTCTGCGAAAGGAATAGCGAAAGGTAGTTTTCGGCGTCGGCGTAATCAGCCACCCAGCTGCCCCTAAACAGCCTTAACCTTGAGTTGGCCATCATCTCGCGGTAAGCTGGCCCGGGAAAAACCTCAACCCTTAGGGGTATCCCCACATCGGCCAGCTGATGTTGAAGAAACTCAGCAATATCAAGATAATCGCTGGTTGTGCATAGCACAATAGGTTCCAAGCCACTACCATTGGGATAGCCTGCCTTGGCCAAAAGCTCTCTGGCAAGTTCAGGATTGTAACTGTAACCCTTGACCCTATCGGAAAAACCGGGCATCCCTTTAGGCACAAAACCATTGTGAGCAGGGTAACCCATATTGCTTCGCAGGTAGGTCATCATCCGCTCACGGTCAAATCCGTAGGCAATCGCCTTACGAACCTCGAGCTTACCTAGAGGATGGCTTTTCATAATATCCAAGGTGGTATCCACTAGTATGCCCAAATACTCAGTGTTCAGATAAGGACCAGTAAGCATCTTAACCCTGTGGGCATACTTCGGGTTAAGCGCTCCGGCCCTTGTGAGCAGCTCATCCTTTGAGGTGGTATGGATACCCGAGATATAATCGATACTGCCCAATAGAAACTCTAAAAATTCCGACTGCTTATCGGTGATAAACGAGATATTTACCGCCTCAAGGTATGGTAATGGTTGTCCACTTTCATCAACCTCAAAGTAGTTTGGGTTTTTGCGAAGCACCAATTTTTCACCCTCTTTCCAGTACTTAAAGTAGAAGGGCCCAGTACCTATTGGGTTGCTGCGGAAATCTTTTCCGTAATGCTCCACCACTTCATGCGGTACTACGTATGCGTATGGCATCGAGAGTAACCCAAGGAATGCGGGAAAGGGTTTAGTAAGATGAATTGCTAAGGTAGAATCGTTTATCGCCCTAAGGCCATACGTAGTGTTGGGGTGGTCGGTATCCAATACGGAGAAGATCCAAGCCCCTGGCGATGCCACGGCGGGGTTGAGTATTCGCCCAAAGCTGTAAATAAAATCGTCAGCCACCACTCGCCTACCTTTCCCATCGGGGAAAAGCGGCGAATCATGAAATTCCACATCTGTTCGCAGGTTAAAGGTGTAGCGTAAGCCGCTCTCATCAACCTCCCATGATTTGGCAATGCCTGGCTCCACTGTAAGCGAATCGGAAAGCTGAACCAACCCATTGTACAGCTGATGTACAGGCCATATAAGGGGGAGGCTACGGGCAAAGGCGGGATCGAGCGAGGTAATGCCCTTGCTCTCGTTGTAGCGAAAAACCATTGAATTGTTATCCACCTGGTGCCTTTGGACGCAACCAGCAAAAAACAGAAAAGCTACCAATGCTACACCAACTCTACTCATCCAAATGCAATTTAGTATTGCAAAGATATAAATATCGTTGTGTACACCGCCATACAAAAAAAGAAACCGGGCCTCCTCAGACCCGGTTTCACACCCTAAAAAATTAACCTAAAAGCAACTAACCTGAAACCAACTATAAACCCTAAAGATCAGGTTGTGTTACACTATGAAAAACGAAAAAAACTGCTTTTTGTTTCGAGAGACTGGGTAAAACTCCGATGATTTGCATCACCATCCTTCTCCTCATCCTCTCTTTGTTTATCGTCACTGCAAAGATAATACGGATTTACCTATTTAATTCAAGTTGCTAGCGATAATAATTTATAAAAGAGTTGAAAAGTTCTTTACATTGTTGATATATAAGTGCCTGAAAATTAGCTATTGATAAAAATCCTTCGGATTTTG
>JAVERU010000024.1:0-29907 GCA_034006965.1 Tenuifilaceae bacterium | reverse complement strand
ATTTCTCCGATCCACACATATCGATGAGCTGCCCCAGCTGTTAAACATCCTCGCTGGCTCCATGTCGATTGTAGGCCCCAGACCCCATACCCCCGAGCATGTTGCCCAGTATAAGCCATGGCAGCGCGAACGGTTAGCTGTAAAGCCAGGCATCACCTGCCTTCGGCAGCTTAAAAATCCTTACGAGAAGACCCAGTTTTTCGAGGGTATTGAGGATGATGTTGAGTATATTAGGAGTTGGAGCCTGTGGCTAGATATGAAAATTGTAATAAAAACAGCATCTGTTGCCATAAAACTAATATGGCATACAAGAGGCTAGTTTTTGTCACCGCTTGGCCACTCCAAAATAATTTGGGCTACATTATTGGCATGGCTGCCTATGGTGCGGAACATCGAGACCAGCTCGAGATGGGTTTTGGAGCTGGTAACCGATTTGTTAACCTCTTCCTTTAATCGCGAGAAGTGCTGCCGCTCCAGCTCTCGGCCAAAGTCTTTGTACTCTTGGTATTTTTGCGCCATCTTCTGTGCCTTCTCTAGGTTCAGATCCGAAAATACAGCCTTTGCCCTTTTCAGCTGCTTTTGGGTAAGCTGATGAAACTCCAGCAACTCCTTTTTCCCCTCCGGTGAGAATTCATGGTCAACCTGTAACCACCAACGTGCCCGTTCCAGCAGATTTTTCGAAACGATATCGGCAATCTGCTCCAGCTCCTTCACGGCGTACATAATCTGAAAAGCCTCCTGTATGCTCTGGTCAGTAACATCTTGTCGGGTTAGGTCTAGTAGGTATGCATTAATCTGATCCCTAAGGTAGTCAACCTTTACCTCATCGCGCTCAATACGGCTTAGGGTCGATTTGTCCTTGGCCACAAAGGGTGTAATGATATCTTTCACCATCCTGTCCACAATCTCGCTAAGCCTTATCACCTCTTGCTTGGCCAGCTTTAGCGCAACAGCAGGAGTTGAAAGCAAATTTTTGTCGATAAATTTTGTTGAGAAGGTTGGGCTTTTGGGTGGCCTTGGTGGCATTAGCCAGTCGATAAATCGTGCGTAAACATTGGTAAACGGAAGCACAACCAGCGTGAGCAAAACGTTGAAAATGGTGTGGGCATTTGCTATTAAGCGGGGAGTGTTCTCAGCTGCAACGTTGGCGCCAATTGCTATGGTATCGGGGGTTATGCGTCTCACGAGCTGCGCAAAGGGGTCAATAAACCAAACCAGAACCAATACGCCCACCAGCTTGAAAATGGTATAGGCCATAGCCACCTTTTGCGCCTCTCGGCTCGATGTTATACTGGCTATTATTCCAGTAATTGATGTTCCCAGATTGGCGCCCAACAGCAAGGGGATTGCGGCCTCAAGGCTTAGTAGCCCTTGTGTGGCTAGGGTTAGCATAATGCCTATAAATGCAGCGCTACTTTGGATTAGTGCCGTAAAAATGGTGCCAGCTATTATGCCTAGTATGGGTTTTTGCAGCTTGCTCAGCAAATCGATAAAGGGCTCGAAGGTTCTGAGCGGGTACATCGCCTCGCTCATGAGGTGCATCCCAAAGAAAAGGATTCCGAAACCTAGAATGGCCTCGCCGGCAAACCTTACGCCTTCCTTTTTGCCAAAGGTATTAAGCGCAAACCCTAGGGCAACTAATAGCAGTGAGTAGTCGGCAATTCTGAAGGCAATAAGCTGCACGGTGATGGTGGTGCCAATGGCGGCGCCAAATATCATCCCAATGGTTTGCCTAAACTTTAATAGTCCCGATTGTACAAACCCAACCAGCATAACGGTGGTGGCGCTGCTGCTTTGGGTTACCATAGTGATAAATGCTCCAAAACCCGTTGAGTATATTCTGTTTTGAGTTAGGGTGCCAAGCACCGATCGAATCTTTTCGCCTGCGCTATGCCTAAAGCCTGTGCTCATTAGGTTTATACCCATGAGGAACAGGGCAAGGCCACCTAACAACCCAACGCTTAGCATCAGCACCCAGTTCTGCTTGCGGGCGTATGCTGTAAAGATCACAAACGATTCAAGATTTTCGGTTTGGATTTTGGCGGCCACCTGGTATTCGCCTGGCTCGGTCCCTAGGGTTAGCCAGCAATGGGCTTCGCCCAGGCTATCGGTGCGCGAGTAAAGTGGCTCTACAGCGAACCCTTCAGCATCATCGGGCGCCTGAATTACCTCGAAGTATACCCTAACATTGGCCTTGGGCCGATAAAGGCTATCGGTAACCCTTACGGCAAAAGGCTTGCCCAGCTTTTTTTCAGCCACTTGGTACTGGTTGTTCCCCGAGAGCTTTGGGTTGAGCCCCTTGCCAAGTCTTTCTATTCGGTAGCTAATGGTCTCCTTCGAGAGGAGAGCAGAGCTATCCCTCTCGTTGGCCTGGCCTAACAAGGTTATTAGGAGAAATGCTATGGCCGCTATTAGTCTGTGCACTCAATTAATCAAGAAAAGAATGTAAAGTAAAATTAGCAATAAATCTCTTTTGTAGAAATTGTTAAGGGCATATCTAAATCCAGCCAGCAGTAATTCTGTTTACCAATCGGTATGCAACCACAGCCATTGTGGCGCCAAGCACGTTGGCCGTAAAATCGTATAAACTTCCGCTGCGCGTAGGGAGCAGGAAGTACTGTAGCAGTTCAATTATTAGCCCATAGGCTATCGATATGCTCAACGCAAAGGTTATAGCTCTGTTGGTTAGCTTCCCTTGCTGTCGAAGCGAGTTTCGTTCCGATAGGATGAATAGGGCCAGTACCAAAAAAAGCACGAAGTGAACCAGCTTGTCGAAATGTGGAATTTGAAGTAAGGCGTTTTTGGGGATACTACTGCTTGGGAGGGTCGTGGCCAGAATAATTATTGCTGTCCAAACGCTAGATCTCCAGTATTTTAATACATTCATTGCTTCGCAGATTTAGCATGCAATTTACCACACAAAATTCGAACAGCCAAAATAGTCCTTTTCGGGCAATATGATTTGTTTTTATCACGCTGTAACCTATCTTTGTGAGATTTTAATTAAAGGTTAAAAATTGCGCTTAGCATAGCGTAACTATTTGTTTTTCTTATTTGTAACAATAATACAGTATTCAAGTGAGTGCCAAGTTTAAAGAGTACAAAGGGTTAGATTTATCGCAGGTAAACAAGGATGTTCTTAAATCCTGGGAAGAGAATGATACATTTCGTAAGAGCTTAACCATTCGCGAGGGGCATCCAGCCTACGTTTTTTACGAGGGGCCTCCTTCTGCCAATGGTATTCCAGGTATTCATCACGTGATGGCCAGGGCCATTAAGGATATCTTTTGTCGATATAAAACCCAGCAAGGCTTTCAGGTGCACCGTAAGGCTGGCTGGGACACCCACGGTCTGCCCGTAGAACTTGGCGTTGAGAAACTGCTTGGCATCACCAAGGAGGATATCGGAAAATCTATTACCGTTGAGGAGTACAACCAAACCTGTAAGCGTGAGGTGATGAAGTATACCGACCTGTGGGAGGATCTTACCCATAGGATGGGCTACTGGGTGGATATGGACGACCCATACATCACCTACGACAACCGTTACATCGAAACCCTTTGGTATCTTCTTAAGCAGCTATTCGAGAAGGGATTACTCTACAAGGGCAAGACCATTCAGCCATTCTCTCCTGCTGCAGGAACCGGATTAAGTACCCATGAGCTTAACCAGCCTGGGTGCTACCGCGATGTGAAGGATACAACAGTTGTGGCGCAGTTCAAGGTGGTTCGCAACGAGAAATCGGAATCTTTTTTCAGCGATGTAAACACCGATTTATTCGTTTTGGCCTGGACTACCACCCCTTGGACTCTTCCCTCAAACACAGCATTGGCTGTTGGGCCTAAAGTAAAGTACGTTAAAATAGCCACATATAACCCATATACGGGCGATCCCCTAACCGTTATCCTTGCTAAGGATTTGCAGAGCGCATACTTTAAGCCCGAGAACGCTGAGCTCTCTCTTGACGACTACAAACCCGGCGACAAGAATATTCCATTCAAAGTGTTAGCCGAGTACGGTGGAACCGACCTGATTGGTATTCAGTACGAGCAGCTCTTCCCATTCGTTAAGCCCGAGGGCGATGCATTCCGCATTATTGCTGGCGATTACGTTACAACCGAGGACGGTACGGGTGTGGTTCACATAGCGCCCACCTTTGGTGCCGACGACGATCGCGTGGCCAAGGTAGCTGGCATCTCGCCACTTATCCTTCGCGATAAGCAGAACAACCCCGAGCCCATGGTCGATAGGACTGGTAAGTTCTACTCCATTGAGGATCTGGATCCCGAATTCGTAAAGAATTACGTAAACATTGATGCTTACAAAGAGTTTGCTGGTTGCTTCGTTAAGAACGATTACAACCCCAATCCTCCCACCGATGGTTCATCGCTCGATGTGGATCTGAGCGTTTGGCTTAAGAAGGAGGGCAGGGCTTTCAAAATAGAGAAGCACACCCACAACTACCCACACTGCTGGCGTACCGATAAGCCAATCCTTTACTACCCGCTCGACAGCTGGTTTATTAAAACCACAGCCGTTAAGGAGCGAATGCTTGAGCTAAATAATACCATCAATTGGAAACCTGCAAGTACAGGAACCGGTCGGTTTGGCAAGTGGCTCGAGAATTTGGTGGATTGGAACCTCTCGCGCTCGCGCTACTGGGGCACACCGCTACCCATTTGGGCCACCGATGACCGCCAGGAGCTTATCTGCATAGGTTCGGTTGAGGAGCTGAAGGCCGAGTGCGAAAAATCGGTAAAGGCAGGCTTCATGTCAACCAATCCGCTTGAGGCATACCAACCCGGCGATAACTCCAAGGAGAACTACGAGAAGTTCGATTTGCACCGCCCATTTGTTGACGATATCGTGCTGGTTTCGGCATCGGGCAAAAAGATGTTCCGCGAGCCCGACTTGATAGATGTTTGGTTCGACTCGGGAGCTATGCCCTACGCGCAGATTCACTATCCATTTGAGAATAAGGAGAACTTTGGCGAGGAGTTCCCATCCGATTTTATTGCCGAGGGGGTTGACCAAACCCGTGGGTGGTTCTTCACGCTCCATGCCATATCCACCATGCTGTTCGACTCGGTGGCATTCAAAAACATCATATCCAACGGTTTGGTGCTCGACAAGAACGGTAACAAGATGAGCAAGCGCTTGGGGAACGCTGTCGACCCATTCGAGGTGATAGAGAAGTATGGATCCGACCCGCTCCGTTGGTACATGATTACCAACGCCCAGCCCTGGGATAATCTCAAGTTCGATATCGATGGGGTGGATGAGGTGAAGCGCAAGTTCTTCGGAACGCTGTACAACACCTACTCATTCTTCTCGCTATACGCCAACGTTGATGGCTTTACCTATAGCGAGCCCGAGGTGCCCATTGCCCAAAGGCAGGAGATTGACAGGTGGATTATGTCGTTGTTGAATACGCTAATTGCCGAGGTTGAGGATGCCTACAACAGCTATGAACCAACCAGCGCCGGTAGGGCAATTCAAGATTTTGTGATAGAAAATCTTAGCAACTGGTATGTAAGGCTTAACCGCAAGCGCTTCTGGGGGGGCGAGTACGATACCGATAAGATTGCTGCATACCAGACCCTATACACCTGCTTGGAAACAGTGGCTATGCTGGCCGCACCAATCATACCATTCTTTGCCGATCAGCTTTTCACCGACCTTAATGCTGTTACATCGCGCTACAGCGAGGATAGTGTTCATCTATCAACATTCCCCAAAGCTCAAAAGGAGCTTATCGACAAGGATTTGGAGGAGAGAATGGAGATTGCCCAAAGCCTTTCGTCGATGGTGCTTGGCCTAAGGCGCAAGGTGAATATTAAGGTAAGGCAACCCCTAAGCAAAATGATGGTTCCTGTGCTCAACGAGCAGTTCCGTAAGCAGCTGCAGGGTGTTGAGAATTTAATTTTAGCGGAGGTAAACGTTAAAGAGTTAGAGTATTTAGACGACTCTGCGGGTATTCTGGTGAAAAAGATTAAGCCAAACTTTAAAACCCTTGGCCCTCGTTTCGGCAAGTCGATGAAGGAGGTTTCTGCAGCCATTATGGGGATGTCGCAGGCTGATATCAGCCAGATTGAGCGTAATGGCAAGTTTGACATTACGGTTGCTGGCGAAAATCAGGCAGTAACACTGGAGGATGTAGAAATCATCTCCGAAGATATTCCAGGTTGGCTTGTGGCCAATGAGGATAGGCTTACCGTGGCCCTCGACGTTACCCTTACCGAAGAGCTTAAGCAGGAGGGTATTGCCCGCGAGCTGATCAACCGTATTCAGAATTTACGCAAAGATGCTGGTTTTGATGTAACCGATAAGGTTAAAATCAGTATATTAAAGCATGAAATAATATCACAGGCTATTGAAACTCATAAGGAGTACATTGCAAGCCAAACGCTTGCCCGTGAAATACTAATGGTAGATGCAATGCCCTGTGGAAGCGCATCGAGCGTTGAGCTCGATACCGACCTATTTACATCAATTAAGGTTGAAAAGATTGATGCGTAGTGTTGGTGATATAATGGTTTATTACTACATTTAGCAAATTTATGTGTTATGGCAGAAAAGACTAGGTATAACGACGAGGAGTTGGCAGAATTTAAGGAAATTATTCTGCAGAAACTCGACAAGGCTCGCAAGGATTATGATATCCTTAAGAGCGCCATTACCATGAGCGAGAGCAACGATACTCAGGATACATCGCCCACGTTTAAAGTGCTTGAAGAGGGTGCTGCAACTCTCTCAAAGGAAGAGGCAGGTAAGCTGGCCCAGCGCCAAATTAAATTCATTCAGCATCTCGAGGCCGCTTTGGTGCGCATCGAGAACAAAACCTATGGCGTTTGTCGCGAGACAGGGAAACTTATCGACAAAGAGAGGCTGCGCGTGGTGCCGCATGCTACCCTTAGTATTGAGGCTAAGAACAACCAGAGGTAGTGAGCCCTATTTTACAACATAAAAGTGAAAGGTGGCAAGGTGATTGCCACTTTTCTGTGTTTTTAATGGAAGGTTTATCATGAAGATATCGTTACAAGCAAAGGTAGTCCTTTTGATCAGCAGCATTCTTGTTGTTGACCAGGTTTCAAAGTTTTGGGTTAAGCTAAACATGACCCTCGGCCAGAGCTACAACGTTATTGGTGACTGGTTCCGAATACATTTTACCGAGAACAACGGAATGGCCTTTGGTCTCCAATTCGGGGGAGAGTATGGCAAGCTTGGCCTGAGCGTATTTCGTATAGTTGCCGTAATTTTTATAGGATTTTACATTGCCTCGCTTATAAAAAAGAAGATGCCTGCTGGTTTAGTGCTGGGCATTTCGCTTATTATGGCTGGTGCAATAGGCAATATTATCGACAGCGCGTTCTACGGATTAATCTTCAGCGAATCGGGGTACGCCACTCCAGCCACATTTTTACCAGCCGATGGCGGGTATGCATCGTTTCTGCATGGTAGGGTGGTTGATATGTTTTACTTCCCAATAATTAACACCACATGGCCTAGCTGGGTGCCATGGGTTGGGGGAGATACCTTTATTTTCTTCAGGCCAGTTTTTAACATTGCCGACTCAGCCATTACCATAGGTGTTTCATATCTTTTAATTTTCCAGCGAAAAAACCTTTTTCACGAAGAAGCAAAGGGGGTTAATGTCGAGTAGCAGGTACGCAATCATTGTAGCTGGGGGATTGGGCGTTAGGATGGGCGCTAAAATCCCCAAGCAGTTCCTTTGCCTAAACGGGTTACCAATACTCATGCATACCCTAAATGTATTTCAATCGCTTGACCCAGCCCCTAGCATATATCTTGTCCTCCCCAAGGCAGAGCAATCGGGTTGGCAGCAGCTCTGTCAGGAGCATTCGTTTACCATTCCGCATAGCCTCGTAGCTGGGGGTGAAACTCGCTTCCAGTCCGTTAAGAATGGACTTGATGCCATTGAAGGCAAGGGGATAGTTGCCATTCATGATGGTGTAAGACCATTGGTTACAGCACAACTCATAGAGAGGTGTTACGCTCAAGCCCAAGCTCATGGCAATGCTGTACCTGCAGTGCAACCCGTTGAAACTATTCGTTTGGGTAGTATAACCCACAGCAAGCTGATTAAAAGGGACGAATGTTGGCTGGTGCAAACCCCACAGGTTTTTGATGTTGAGACCATTAAAAAGTGTTACAAAACCCCGTGGAAAGCTATTTTTACCGACGATGCATCGGTAGCTGAACACCATGGTGAAACCATTCGAATGGTTCAAGGCGAAAGGGATAACATAAAAATTACTACACCCACCGATATTGCTGTTGCGGAAGCAATTCTTATGAACCGAAAGGATTAAGTACATAATCTTTGTTGCATCTTCTCGTAAGTCATTTGTTTTCGCCGTTGTCATAAAAAGCAATTTTTTTAAAGCCATATCCAATAAATCCCTATTTTTGTGGTAATACACAATTTGGTATGGCTCGGTTAGCATTAATCCTTATTTTTTTCTTTTTCGTAGGGCCACAACCCGTAACGTTTGGGCAGAGCAACTCGACCGAGGGTACCGTAGTAGATTCAATTCTTGAGAATTCAAATGATTTTTCAGCCGAACAGAGAATCGAAATCATAAGTGCTCTGCTTGATTCTCTCCCTGTTTTATCAGGTGATCAGAAGGCGAAAGCATATATTGAGCTAGGGTTAAGCTACTCAAGGGTTAATCAGTTTCATTCGGCTATAGGCTGCTACGATAAAGCGATATCCGAAAGCCTAGCATCCAACAGTAACCTACTGTACTCCAGGGCACTAAACCTAAAGGGCATTTCGCAAACTCGTATGCATCAGCATGGAAAGGCCATTGAAACATTCAAAAATGCTCTGGAAGTCCGCGAAGAGCTTGGCGACAAGTTGCTCATTGCATCAACCCTTAATAATTTGGCCATTTGTTTTAGGGCTACCAACCAGCTCGATTTAGCGCTTGCAAGCTACAAGCGTAGCTACGAATTGTACAAAGAGGTAGATGATGTTCTGGGCCAGTCATTGTCACTGAATAATATGGGGCTAGTTCTTTTTAACCAGGCGGATTATGTTAGTGCTATTGAGAGCTTTACAAAATCGCTTGGTTTGAATGCGTTGGTTGCCGACACCCTGATCATGGCTACAACTTACAACAGCTTAGGTAAGGTGTATCATAAAATAAATAATTATAACCTTGCTCTTGAAAGCCTAAAGCAGGCAGCCCACCACTATAGCGTTGCAAAGAACTATTACGGCTTAGCCGACAGCTACAATGGTATAGCAAGTGTTTACCTTTCCATGGGCAGGTTTGCACATGTAAAAGAGTTTTTAGCAAAAGCAGAACCCTTAATAAATTTTGAGGAGAACAGCAACCTGGTTCTCGAGAACCTTAAGCTTCAGTCGGATTATTACCAGGCAATTGGTAATCATATCAAATCGAGAGATATCCTTGCTAAATACGTTCAAAGGTACCAGGAGGTACAAAATAATTTGATTAATGCCCAAATAGCGGAGCTCTCCTTCATGTACGAGACCGATAGGTTGGAGAAGGAAAGGTATCTGCTTGAAATGAATTTAGATATTGAGAGGCTAAAGGTGCAGAAGGCAAGGATTCAGCAGTACGCCATAATTTCCTTTGCGGTTCTACTGTTCGTCCTACTTGTGGCTTCGCTACTTTTCATTAGAAGGTACATACGAAAAGGTGCTGAGCTGCAAAAGGTAAACGCTGAGCTGAATCGTGTGAACTCTCATCTCGAAACCATTGTCGATTCTCGAACGCAGGATCTTCTCGAAACCCTAAAGAAAGCACAGGAAAGCGACAAGCAAAAATCGGCTTTCCTAGCCAATATGAGTCATGAGATTCGAACTCCTCTTAACGGCATTCTTGGGTTTTCCAGGCTACTTACCGATGACACCCTAACTCAAAGTGAGCGAAATGAATATGTGGGTTTAATAAACCGGAGAGGTCGCAACTTATTGCAAATTGTTAACGATATTATCAATATATCGCTTATCGATTCGGGTGAGGTTAAGATAAACAACATTTCGTTTAACCTCAACCAGCTCATGTACGATTTATTCAATGTTTTCACCTCTACCGACTATGACAAGAAGAAACCTGACGTTGAGCTCAAGTTGAATTTATCGCTAAACGACTCGCGAAGTATGATTGTGTCGGATCCTAATCGAATTGAGCAGGTGGTTAGCAATATTGTCGATAATGCCTTTAAGTTCACCACCTCGGGTGAGATTGAGTATGGGTATACCATAGAACCAAACAACACCATAAAGTTTTTTGTGCGCGACACTGGCCCTGGGATACCGCCCGAGAAAAAAGAACTTGTGTTTAAAAGGTTTAACAGAACCGATGAAGAGCTTGCCCGGGGATATTCTGCAACAGGCTTAGGGCTGCCCATTTGTGTAGGTTTGGTTAAATTGTTAAACGGAAGGCTTTGGTTCGAAACAACGGTTGGAGAAGGCACTACCTTTTTCTTCACAATACCCTTTATCCCCGGTAAAACCGAAAGTAATTCTTACATTTCCCGATCGTCGGTACAAAGCATTTCCTTTATTGGTAGAGTAATACTTGTTGTTGAGGATGACCTTATCAGCTATCAATTCATTGAAGCTTTGCTTAAGCCAACCGAAGCCAAGATTTTGCATGCGAAGAATGGGGAGGATGCCATTGAGATGGTTAAGATTCGAACGGATATTGACCTAATAGTAATGGACATGCGGTTGCCCTTTATCGATGGGTACGAGGCCACTGCCAAGATAAAATCAATCAATCCCAAAATGGTAGTTGTTGCTCAAACAGCCAACGCCATGAGTTACGACCGCGAAAAGTGTATTAGCGTGGGGTGCAACGACTATTTACCAAAACCTATCGACCCCGATGAGTTTTTACTGAAAATTGCCTATCATCTGAAAAAACCAGCTCAGACCTAATGTGGTGGTTTAGGTTGCTTTCAGTCTCATTATGTTGATTTTATTGCACACCCCTTAGCTTGCACCTCAGCATATTAATCTCTCAAAACCCACTGGTTCGCCCTTTGGGGCCATTGTGATTAAAAAACTTTATATCTTGGTACAAATTTGGCAATCGATTAGTTTGGCTCATAAGGTATTTGGTTTTTTTAGTGTATGAAGTAAATAGTTAGGTAGAATGAACAAACGTAAGGATAAGGTTAAGCAGGGAAGGATAAAACCGAAAGTGTTTTTGGGGTTTGTCATCATACTGAGCATTGCCACAGTGGCGCTTTTTGTAACCTACAAGGCTTTTGACGAACTTTCGGAAACCAGGAACTCCCTTTCGAACCCCAGCCAAAAGCTTATAATGCTTAACTCCATTATAGCTGATATATACGAGGCCGAGAGCAATATCCGCACATACACGCTAACGCAGAACGAGAGCTACCTGTCGCTTTACCTCTCGTTCATGAGCACCATCAACCATAAGGTCGACTCCCTAAAAGTATTGGCCCTTGCCAATCCGGTTCAGGCCGAAAAGGTGAAGTTCATCCAAGATTTGTTAAAACGAAAGCAAAGGGTATTAAATGAGCTTGTGGTGCTTAAGCAGGACGACCAAACCTCAAGATTTTACCAAAAGGCATTGGAACAGGTTGAGATGATTAATCTCGACTCAATTCAGGAATCAGCAGTAATTACAAGCGTTACAACCACACGCACATCGCAACGCGATTCGGTTATCAGCAGGGTGGCAGAGGAGAACACCCAGAGCGGTTTAGGTAGGTTTTTTAGCTGGTTCTCAAAGCGCGAACCCACCGACAGCATCATCACCAAGCTGATCGTTGAGGTGGAAACACAGATCGACACCCTGGAGCGGTCCGTAATGTCACCCACCGACAGCCTGCTCAATCAGGTGGTTAAAATACTAACCGAGATTCAGACTCAGCAGGAGATGTCGCTATACAATATTGGTGAGAAGGAGCTGGAGCTGCTGCGAAGCGATAAGGAGATCATGGATCAGATTCGTACCATTGTGTCGCTCCTTGAGCGCGAGGAGCTAATGAACTCTATCCAGCTAGCCGAGGAGGTCGATTTAGCTGTTGAAAGTTCTACCAAGCTTTTATTGGTGTTGGGCGGCATTGCGTTGGTAATGTTTGTTCTTTTCACTGCCCTTATTTTTCGCGATGTATCTAAAGCCAATTTCTATCGCAATCAGCTGTTCAATGCCAAGCAATACGCCGAGAAGCTGCTAAGGGTAAAAGAGGAGTTTCTTGCCAATATGAACCATGAAATCCGCACTCCGCTAAGTGCAATAGTTGGTCTGTCTAAGCAGCTTCGTGATCAAGCGTTAAGCGGTAAGCAGCAGTTTATTGTCGATTCGCTTAACAGCTCATCTCAACATCTTTTAGATATTGTGAACGATATCCTTGATCTTTCAAAAATTGAGGGCGGATACCTGCGCTTCGAGAAATCACCTTTCAATCCATTCGTTGTTGCCGCAGAGGTTACCAGTACCTTTTTGCTAAAGGCTCAGGAGAAAGGTGTTGAGCTGGTGGTGGAAGAGGGAAAAGATGATGTGGTTGTACTTGGCGATGCCTTTAGATTAAAACAAGTGCTTATCAACTTGGTGGGTAATGCCATTAAGTTTACCAATTCAGGTCGCATAGACGTAAGCGTTAGCATCGAAACGAGTTCCAATAGCGCTGTAATATGCCGCTTCAAGGTGGCTGATACAGGAATTGGTATACCAAAAGATAAGATTGAAACAATTTTCGAAGAGTTTAGCCAGGTCGACTCAAGCACCACCCGCCTATATGGTGGTACGGGACTTGGGCTGGCAATTGTTAAAAAGTTAACCGAGCTTCAAGGGGGCACCGTAGATGTGCAGAGCGAGCAGGGCAAAGGGTCAACCTTTACCGTATCGATGCCATATGTAGGGGTTGAGGGTAAGGCTCAAGGCGATAATGAAGTAAAGGCACAGGAAACCCCACAGCTACCCGATGATCTGAGCGTTGTGGTGGTTGATGACGATCCAATTAGTCAGCTGCTGGTTGAAGAGATGCTCAAGACCCTAGGCGCTAAACCTAAGGTTTTCGGTAATCCTTTCGATGCACTAAACGAGATTAAGCTAAATCCGCCCAGCATAGTTCTTACCGATATTCAGATGCCAATGATGAGCGGTTTTGATATGGTGAAAAAGATAAATACTATCCGAAGGGCAAAGCGTCCTAGTGTAATAGCGCTAACTGCAAATTCAACATCGAGCAATCAGGATAAGTACATTGATGCTGGTTTCCATTGCGCCATAACCAAACCCTTTAATGAGATCACGCTATACAATACAATAGCTCCAATTTTGGGTCTCTCCACTGTAAAAAACAAGGTAATACATAGTGCCGATAGAACAGAAGGTTATAGCATTGCCGAGATCAGACGCTTTTCTGGCGACGACGACCAGTCAACCTGTGAGATTCTACAGTCGTTTATCGACAACTCTATGGCCAATGTGAAGTACCTAAATATGTTTGTTGAGCAGAAAAACTGGAAGGGTATTGGCGAGGTTGCTCACCGTATGAAGTCCGCATTTAGGCAGCTCAAGGTTGATGGTTTAGGGCAAATGCTCGAAGAGCTAGAGAATGTCGAGCCTAGCAAAGTTGATGATCAATGGTTACAAACTACTGTTGCCGAGGTGTTATTGGAGGTAAAAAAAGTGCAAACCCTGCTGCGTCGCGATATAAATAGCATGAAAGAGAAAGCCACATAGCTTCTTGGCCAGTATCTCCACATGGCCTATTCTGGGGAGAAAAGATTTAATGGCGCCACCCACCCTAAACCATTTTATAGTTACAAGGCCAACAACAGTTTAAAACTTTTGCGTATCTTTTGCGTAAAAATAGCCGTTAACCTAACCCAAACACCCCATGAGCCGTTTATCCTCATCAAAAGAGTTCTCATTTGTTAGAGGCTTGCTACCCCAGGAGGAGATGCTAGAGGTAAGCAGACAGAGCAAGAAGCTTGTTATTGGTATACCTAAGGACAGTGATGAGACAGAAAGCAGAATACCATTAACCCCTGAGGCAGTTGAGCTGCTGGTGAACTGGGGGCATGAGATTATCATTGAGTCTGAGGCCGGAAAGCTGGCCAACTACACTGACCATGATTACAGCGAGAAGGGAGCGCAAATTGTTAAAACTAGCCAGGAGGTTTTTATGGCGCAGATTGTGCTTAAGATTTCCCCCTTACTTCCTGCCGAGATAGATATGCTCACCGAGAGCCAAGTGGTGATGTCGTCGCTGCACCTAACCCCCGAGGTGGGTCAGCAAATTAAAGGGCTGATGAAAAAGAAAACCACCGCGATAGCCTACGAAAGCATCCGCGACAACGATGGTGCTTACCCTGTGGTAAGAGCAATGAGTTCTATCGCCGGGAGCACATCCATACTGGTGGCGGCTGAGTACCTCAGCAATGTAAACGAGGGTAAAGGCGTTATGCTGGGAGGTGTTTCCGGAATTACTCCTACCGAGGTGGTCATTTTTGGGGCTGGCACTGCTGGAGAGTTTGCTGCCCGAGCAGCATTGGGGCTAGGGGCAAGCGTTAAAATATTCGACGACTCCATTAAGCGGCTCATGGAGCTGCAGGATATCTTGGGACAACGCTTGTACACATCAATTTTTCATAAGCAGGTGCTTGAGCGTGTGCTTAAAACTGCCGACGTGGTCATTGGAGCAATTATACCAGAGGAGACCAAGGGCCGTATGATGATAACGGACGACCAGGTTAAGCTTATGAAGAAAGGGTCGGTAATTGTAGATTTAAGCATTGATAAGGGGGGATGTTTCGAAACCTCTGAGGTTAGGCGCCACACCGATCCCGCTTTCGTAAAGCATGGCGTAATACACTACTGCGTACCCAATATTACGGCGCGGGTAGCGCGTACTTCATCCATCGCATTGAGCAACGTGTTTACCCCGCTACTGGCCGACATTGCCGATACAGGTGGAATTAAGCAGCACCTAAAGGACGACTCTGGTTTGCGGCATGGGGTATACATTTACAACGGAATCCTTACCAATAGCTACTTGGGTGGACTTTACAATATTCCCTCAAGAGACATCAACCTGCTAATGGCAGCCTTTTAGCTGGGCTACTGCGAAACAAAAAGATAGGTTATACTACCCCCTTGGCGTTGCGGCGCGCCACTCGATACGGTGAATACGCTTCGGCGGGCAGCCTCGATGGCAGCCTGATTCATGCAATCGTCTATTACAGAGTTGGCGGGGTCAATGCTAGCCCTCGATACTGTTCCGTCGCGCTGCACCTCAATATCAACAACAACCTTTCCTCCGCTCTCACATTTGTACGAAGGTACGGGTAATCGTATGGCTCTTCGGTTCTCTAAGAAGTAGCTAATAACCGATGGTCCTTTGTACTGCGTTTCGTCGGCTGTTATATTTTTATCCTCTACATTTGGTATACTTATAGCCTCTTCGGACTGCGCCTCCTCCCATAGCTGCCTGTTTTGCTCCATCTGCTCTCTAATGCGCTGAGCCTCTTGGTACAGCTCATCAGCATCAATGTTTTTCTCGTCGGTTAGGCCTGGGTTTAAGTCTTCCTTTGTGGCATCCACAGCAATATTCCGTATGGCCTCATATTCTTGCATTGGATCAAGGGCATCGTCGGGTAGGAGGGGTTGCTCAAGCTCCGGTTCGCGCTCGGGGGCAAGTTCGTACTCTCCATCAAAATCAACCAATACCATAGTCTCGTGCAGGTATGGGCGGCTCTTGAGTTCGAAAACGAAGAAGAGAATGGTTAGCAACAGGTTTAGAGCAACGGTACCAAGTATACCCACCTTGTGCCTTTCCCAAAAATAAAAAAAACGATGGGCAACCACATCGAGCCACATTTCGAAACGAGTAAACTTGTCCGAGAAGCTTTTCATTTGTTTTGCAATAGATGGCAAAAATACTAAACCTTAGGGGAATTCCATTAGCAATTTGATACATCGATGGGCTAAAGCGAAAAAAGCCCCGTATTCACGGGGCCAATCATAGCTTATGTGGGGGGCTACTGGTAGCTCTTTACAATTTGTTCGGTGAAGCTATCGATGGTTTTCGAGTCGGTTGCCCCATAAAAATCGTAGTAGTACTCAATAAGATATTTCTTTATTTCGTCGTCGCCCATTCGCTGACGCTTGAGGATTGGGATTATGGTGTGGAACTCTTTTAGCAGCTCATCCTTATCGACAAAAACAAGGGTAAAGCGGGTAATCTCGTTCCCACGCTTGGTGGTGTTTTCGTATTCGTAAACAGCCAGGTTCGAAATTTCGTTACCATCAATTGATCCAGCGCTGCTGGTGAAAAGCTTATCCTTTTCGAGGATAAGGGTGTGCTGGTCATGGCCAACTTTTTTCGAAACAGGCTTATCATCTACACGGTAGTAGAACACGATGAACTTATCATCGGATAGTGGGTACTTCTGGTTGTTAAGCGGAACATTAACGGCATCGCCTATTACCGAGAACTTGTCGTTTCCGAAGTACTGCCTGAGGTCTGATATTTCCTGCTGACCGGGATCGAAACGGGCAAGCATGAGGTTGCGCATTTTAGTGGGTACGGCGGCATCCTTCACGGTTGAGGTTAGCATCTGAGGGTCGCCATCGATAAGGTTATCGTGAATTTTGATTTGAAATCGGCCCATCTCATCGCTTATGGCGATGGCGTAGCTCTCAAGGCTTTCGAACAGTAAAAACTCATCGGGGGTAAGAACATCCCCGGCAGCCACCCCTTTGCCCGAGCTAAGAATGGTAATCTCTCCACTTACTCGTGTAACGTGGTAAGCCTCCTGTGCCTGGGTGCTGAATGCAAGGAGTGCTATCAGCGCGAATGCTAAGCTTATTGGTTTCATATTTTTAAGGATTTGGATTTCAAATTTCAACATTAACATACAACTCTTGTACCAAAAGTATTAAATCTTACTGATTAAGAATAGTATTCCTTTTGATTTTTGGGAGAGACTCAAGAATTAATGTGTAGGAGTCATCAATCCAACCTTTTATAATGCTTGGCTTAACCGATCCATCGATTTTTACGGTGTTCCAGTGTTTTTTGTTCAAATGGTGACCAGGGGTTACGCAGGGGTAGAGTTCTCTTAGCTCAATGGCCTTATCGGGGTCGCACTTAAGCCCAATTGCCAAGGGTTTGTCAAGGCTTAGCAGGGCAAACATTTTGCCACCAACCTTAAAAACAAGCGTTACATCGTCGAAAGGAAAACTTTCGACAGCGCCCTTTAGGGATATGCAGTAGTTTCTAACTTCTTCTACATTCATACGTTGTTTCTATGCAAGTGGGTAAAAGGCATCGGGGATATGCTCAAGATCAAATCCTTTACCGTTATAAACTAGGCTAATAATATCGAACTGTACCTCAAAGTTGTAATTGTACTTTTGTACATAGGCATCGGCGGCCTCCACCATATTCTTTTGCTTACGAAACTTTACAGCATCCTTGGGCTCCTCCCAGTAGCTGTTGGTTCGGGTTTTAACCTCAAAAACAATGAGGGTATTGCTTTTTAGCGCTACAATGTCCAGCTCCTTTTTACCGTACCGCCAGTTGGTGTGAAGGATTTTATACCCGTTGGCCCTTACGTACTCCTGTGCAAATGCCTCGCCCTGTTCACCCAGGGTATAGTGCTTCGATTTGTTTTCACCAGTTACCATTTATCAGCATTTATGATTACGCCTTAGCCAAAGGTAAAGATTTTTGAAATGCAAAAGAGCATTTCAAAACATACTTGAGTTGAGGTGTATTTATCTGCTGCTATGGCTTGCTAGGCCTGTTAAGCTTAAATCGTAACCTCAAGGTTCCATCGCTGTAGCTATGCGATGTGATGAAGAACTGGCCTATTTGGCTTGTGTTTTCAACGTGAGGGCCAATGCAAGCACAGGCATCGAACTGGTCAACCCTTACAACCCTTAGGCGTTCGGGGGCGTTGTCGGGTAGTTTCGATAGGTCGAGAAATTGCGAAGCTTCGTCTTTTAGTATTTCCTCGTCGGTTACTGGTAGGTTTAAGGCAATTACATCGTTTACCGATTTTTCAATCTCTTGAATCTGCTCGTTTGTTGGCTCGTAAGGGATGTGGTAGTCGCACTTCGATTTTTTACGTTCGATATGGCTATTCACTGAGCGCGAGCAGCCAAACATTCTTACCATGGTTTGATTCAGAATGTGCTCGGCGGTATGCATCTGTGGGTCGTAATTTTTTTCGCTCATCTCCCTTCGGCAAAATGTTTCTCCAAAGATAGAAAACCCTTCAGTTTTAACCCAAATTTGTCATTAGCGTTTTTTTGAACAATTCATTTTATGATGCCGCCGTAGGTGGCGCATAACGATTGAAAAAGTCTTTCATACAATTTTAGCACCCAGGTCTTACTGCCCAAGGCAGGCAGGTTGTAGAGAGCGCAATAAGTTACCTTCATTATTGCACCCACTCTGGCCTGTCTGCTCTCAGGCAGGCTCTACGAGGATACCGTCAAATTTAAAAATGCAAAACTTAAACAGTTTCTTAGTGCCTATATTAGCCCCTATTAAAACCGAGCAGAAAAATTGCTAAATTTTTGGCGTTTATATCAACCTACATGCCACTAGGTGTAATTATCACATAACCACCGTTTAGTGTTGGTATGTGGTTGTCGTATAATTGTTCGCATTCGTGCAATTTTAGATTCAATTTGCACACTTTTTTTCAATACTTTTGCTGACCATAAAATCCACAGCCATGCAGTCAATTAGAGAGATCTACAAAATAGGATATGGGCCTTCGAGTAGCCATACCATTGGACCCGTTAGAGCAGCAGCTATGTTCGCTCAAAAGCATCCCCATGCGCATAAGTTTAGAGTTACTCTTTACGGGAGCCTTTCGCTAACGGGTAAAGGACACCATACCGACCATGCATTGCAAAAGGAGTTTATGCCCAACGATTTGGAGATTGTATGGAATGATTCGCAGGAGTTACCATTACACCCCAACGGTATGGTTTTCGAGGCACTCTCGGAGGATGGCGATGCAGTAATAGATAGCTGGGAAGTATATAGCATAGGTGGTGGCGATTTACGCGATGCAACCGGAATACTTAATAGTAACAAGATATATAGCCATAATAAGATGGCCGATATTCTGAAGTGGTGTAAGCGTGAGGGAAAATCGCTTTGGGAGTTTGTTGAGGATAATGAGGGACCCGAAATTTGGCCTTTTCTGCATGACGTTTGGCTCACCATGAGGGAGACCATTCAGCGGGGTATTGATAATGAGGGAGTGCTACCTAGTCCCATAAAGCTGGCCCGAAGGGCATCATCGCATTACACAAAAGCACTCGGTTCGCACGGAACGATTAAAAGCATAGGGTTACTTTTTGCCTTTGCATTGGCCGTGTCGGAGGAGAATGCTTCTGGTGGAAGAATTGTTACCTCGCCAACCTGTGGCTCATCGGGGGTATTGCCAGCGGTTCTGTTCTATCTAAGTCGCGATGAGCATCTTACCGAGACCAAGATACTCAGGGGTTTGGCCACAGCAGGTTTAATTGCTAACCTGGTAAAGACCAATGCATCAATTTCAGGAGCCGAGGTTGGCTGTCAGGGTGAGATTGGCACAGCATGCGCTATGGCCTCTGGTGCAATGGCTCAAATACTGGGTGGTTCACCAACCCAAATAGAGTATGCAGCGGAGATGGGAATGGAGCATAACCTGGGCTTAACCTGCGATCCTGTATTGGGTTACGTGCAAATACCCTGCATTGAGCGCAATGCCATAGCGGCAACAAAGGCCTATTCGTGTGCGGTTTACGCGTTATCATCAGATGGCGGCCATAAGATTTCATTCGACAAGGCGGTTAGCACCATGGCCGAAACGGGACGCGACATTCAGGTTGCCTATCGCGAAACGGGTATGGGGGGGCTAGCAAAAAGTTGGGAACCCTTTAGCGAGAAAAAATAGCTAACTATTTTAGTTCAACAATAAAGCAGTCGGGGTAAAGCTCGGCTGCTTTACTTTTAAATGCATCGGCTTCATGGCGCGAGTTGAACTCACCAACCATTAGTCGGTAAATCTTGTCGCCGTTTACCTCAGCAACCTGTACCCTAACGTCTTTCTTCAGCGAAGATTTCAGGTCATCGGCTATGCGAAGCAGGTTTACCAGCTCCTTGTAGCTGCCTATTTGAACCGAGAAACCGCTTGGCCTTTGGCGCGTTACCTTAAGTTCGTAAAGCTCAATAGCAGAATCATCCATAGGTGAACTGATCACTGCTTTGGGGGTAGGATCACTAGGCTTAGCTGCTGGTTCTACCCTTTCGGGTTGTTTTGCCGTTTGTATCGGCTTACTTGCTGGTGGAGTACTTTCAACTGGTTTTTGGGGGGTGGGTGTTGTTTGAACTTTGCTTGGCTGCTGAGCCATTGCCATTACCTTGCCCTCCTCATCTATTACCTCAATTCGAACATCGGCAAGGCCTTTATCGACAAACCCCAACTTTTCGGCTGCCGATCGGCTAAGGTCAATAATTCGGTTGGCCACAAATGGGCCTCTATCATTTACCCTAACCACAACCGTTTGGTTATTTTCCATATTGGTAACTTTTACCAAAGTACCAAAAGGAAGGGTGAGGTGTGCGCAGGTGTTACGCGAGTGGCTGTAGCGCTCGCCCGATGCGGTGGTTCGTCCTTCAAATTTGTCGGCGTAGAAGGATGCTTTTCCCTCCTGAACATATCCAGTTTGAGCCCAAAGAGAGGTGGATATAAACGAGGTCATGGTGAGAAGAAATAGTAAGTTTCGCATGGCTACCTATATTTGGTTAATACCGTTTGTAATATCTCGATTATCTTCAAAAATAGCAATTTCTTTTTTAGAGTTTGAAAGATTAATCATGAAGCTTAATGAGCTGTTAATGGCCCAGGCCGGCGACCGTGATGGGTTGCCGGAGTAGTTGTAGTAGTACAAATCGCCCAATCCATACAAATACCTTACATCAAGCTGAATGGTACCCCAGCTAAAGTCGTAGCCCAGCCCAACACCTCCCTTCAATCCGTAATTGAAGTAATTGTCACGCAATATGTTAAGCTTGTATTTCGAAAGTTCAATTTGACTCAGGTCAGCATTCTGCCCCGCTTTTGAATGAGTTATAATCGATGCGCAGAAACCAATGTTGATGTGACCAAAAAAGTTATTTCTAGCTGCACGTATCTGAAAAAATAGCGGCATTTCAACAAAAGAGTTTACCCTTTTGTAGTAGTAAGAGGAATCGACAAACGAAAGGTAACCTCGCTGTGTATAGTTTAGCTCACCCTGAAAGCCAACGTGCTCTAAATCGAAGTGCTTAAGTATTAGTCCTATGTCTATCAGAGGGCTAGTAAGGGGTCTTGTGTCCTGTTCGGGGGTGAAGGTGATACCAGAGATGCTGTGACCACCCCTAACCCCTAGCAAGAGTTGCCCGTAGCTATGCAGGGAGCCTATGGTAAGTAGTACAACTATGGTTAGGGCTACGTTTGTTTTCATATAAAATTGATGATATATCTATGTTGGTTTACTTTATCTCTTCGGACTTGGAGATTTTCTCCTCAACCGATTGTACTTTCGCCTCAATTCTACCCAGTTCACCCTTTCGGATGTCGAGGTTAAGGGTAACGTAAACCCTATCGCAGTCGTTTTCCAGCTCCTTGTAGGCATCCTCAATAACGGCTAGGGCTTCTTTCAGGGTGTTGGTTTCAACTATTGTGCCCATCGCGGTAAGTTGACTTTGGTATCCTTTAGAGCGAACGCTCTTCACTATCCGGGATACGTAGGGGCTGATGCTCGTGCTCTTCCTGGTTGGGAACATCGCGAAGTTCATCACTACTGACATGATTATTGCTTTTTAGGTTAAAGTTTAGCTCGTACTCCCAGTTGGCCCTTACCTGTATCTCCTTGTTCTCATTTTGGTCTTGGTAAATGAATACCGTTTCGGGCTGTTGGTTTTTCAGGTACCACCCTGTATCCCACTGCCCATTCCTATTGGAGTCAAGTATAAAGCGTATAAAATATTTTCCGGGCTTAATGTAGCTAAAGGCTATCTCGCCATCTTCATCCACTACTTTTTGGGTTACAACGCTCTCTTTATCCGACAGGAGTTCAACCAGAACGTTGGGGGTAACCCCTGTAAGCGCTAGCTTTACTACTCCAAACTGCTCGGGGTTGGCACCCTTAAAGTTGTACTTTAGGGTGTCGTTTGTGGCACCATCAAGGTTGGTAAATGCATTGGGCAGTATGGTAAGCTCGTAGCTTTTATTATTTTCCCATTGATGATTAATGTAGTAGCACCTAGGGTCAAGGGAATCGGGTGTAAAGTTGAGCAAGGGAATTGCTATGCTATCACTTTGGTTGAAAAGCGAAATTTGGGTGGTATCAACCGTTAGTAGAGGCATTCCGAATGAGAAGCGAATCTTTTCTACGGGGGTAAGGCTAGCACCTCTTCCCACCGATGCGTTTACCGATAGTTTTTTAACCTCTGGTTTCTGCTCTTCCTTCGTTTCTTCCTCTCCTCGTCTGGGTCGGCGAGCGGTTTGAGGCCGATCTTGGTAAAACATCCTAAGCGTATCGTGGGTTTGCACCAGATTCATGAGCGAGTCGGTTTTTTGATACGAGGCAATTACCACCAGGGTATCAACAATGCTGAGTTCGTTGTTGGTTATCCAAAAGTCAATGGAATCGCGAGCCGCACTACGACCCTTAACAAACCAAGGCTCTATTGTATCAACCTCAACATTAAGTGGTCTCACCTCAATATCACCAACAATGGGCCGTGAGAAACCCATTTTGAGCCTACGCCTCTGGGGTCGGCCATAATCGGTTAGGCTAAGCATCTGGTTTTGCTCCTCAAATAGGTAGAGAGTAGCTAGGCTATCGGAGTTTATCGTCATTTGTGAGGGCCTTTTTAGCATTGATGTGTCGATGGGGTAATCGAGGAAAGCGATCTCCTCCGACACTTGATCGAACTTGTAGTTCGAGTTGCCATCGGCAAGGGCAAATATCTTGTAGTTACCAAACTTTAGGTTGCTTAGGAAGAATTGCCCCTCGGCATTGGTCTTGGTTACGTAGCGGGGGCGTTCTTTCATTGGGATTGAGTCCTCGAAGCGGGTGTACAGCATTACGAACACCCCCTCGCGAGGTTTAAGGGTGTATGCATCCAGCACTTTTCCTGCAAAGCGCAGCGAGTCGATAATGGGGCCAGTGGAGAAGGCAAACTCAAAGTTCTCGAGCTTGTTGCCCTCGTTGTTGTCCACAATGGCATCGGCAAAGTAAAGGGTGTAGGTGGTGCTGTCGTCCAGCGCCTCCTCAAAGGTAATCTCTATGCTTTTCCCTCGAATTCTGAACGAAGGTAGCTGTTCCTGAGGTGGTGAAAGCACCAACTTTTCGCTAATCTTTTCAAGCTTGATGTACTCATCAAAGGTTAGGGTTATCCTGTCGTGCGTAACGTTGGTGGCGTACATTGGTGGAACGCTTCGCAGCAGTACGGGCGGGATGGTATCTTTGGGTCCACCCGTTGGAGCCACCTGTATGGCGCACTGGGGGAATAGAAGGCTTAGCATAAAAGCCAATGGAATGAGGTAAACTAGTCGTTTCAATGTTGATGGTTTAAATTTCCGAAGCAAATTTACAAATCTTTGGGCAGACCTTTATGGCCGTGGGTGTTATTAACGGTAAATAATGTTAATACGAAGCTATTGAGTCAGCTTACAGCCTTTGGATGCAGGAAATATTTTGCAATCTTTGCATAATCATTTCGGCGCTTCGGTATTCGTAGCTGGAGTTTCAATTTGATTATGCCGAAATTCAAAAGAATGCGTATGATACTTGAAATTTTCCTGCTGATTTTAGGCTTGGTGCTGCTGATTTATGGTGCCGATAAGCTGGTTGAGGGGGCATCGTCGGTGGCGGCCAAGCTCGGAGTTTCGGCGTTCATCATTGGCCTTACCGTGGTGGCCTTTGGCACATCTATGCCCGAGATGGTGGTGAACATCATCGCATCGTTCAGCGGGAATAGCGGCTTGGCCATTGGCAATGTTATTGGTAGCAACACCATCAATATACTTGTTGTGGTGGGCATAACAGCCATAGTAAGGCCCTTAACGGTATTGGGTTCAACCATCAGAATTGAGATTCCGTATAGCTTACTGGCGGCCGTAGTGCTATTCTTTTTGGCCAACGACATGCTGATTGATGGGGCCGAGGCCTCAATCCTGTCGCGTGTAGATGGTCTGATACTGGTTACTTTCCTCGGCCTGTTTCTTTACTACACATACTATTCTGCAAAGTCCGATAAGTACGCCCCCGTTGCTCAGGTGAAGGATCGTAAAAACTATATCTCGATACTGATGATTGTGGGAGGTATTCTGGGCCTCTACTTTGGAGGCAAACTTATTGTAGATTCCGCCACTGAAATAGCACGCTCACTGGGTGTTTCCGATGCCATAATAGGGCTTACCGTGGTGGCTGTTGGCACCTCGTTGCCCGAGTTGGTAACCTCGGTGGTGGCGGCCTACAAGGGCAATGCCGATATTGCCATTGGCAACGTGTTGGGGTCAAACATATTCAATATCTTTATGGTATTGGGAATATCGAGCCTAATTCGTCCACTACCTTTCTATCCAGCTGCAAATATCGATATTGTGGTGGCTGGTTTGGCTAGCATCCTGCTATTTGCCTTTGCGCTTTTTGGCAAAGGGCAAAAAATATCGAGAATAGAGGGTAGCGTGTTCGTGATAATTTACTTGGTATACCTAGTTTACCTAGTGATAAGCGCTTAGATGTTGGGTTGTGTGTCTGGTTGCCCAAAACAAGATGTAATATAATATTTTGTTAGATGCCAAATAGAGAGCCAAATAAGGAATCGAATATTGCCATACACTGGGTCGACAACCTGGTTGGAACCCCTGGACGGTTTGGGTTTAATATGCTGCTAACTATGGTGGGCGGTACGCTCTACAGCTTTGGTGTTTTACCATCGATGTATATGCTGGTGGTATTTGGTGTGGTGTCGCCCCTCCTTTTCACCTTTTGCCTATACTCACTAATACCTATGCTGGGCAATTCGGACGATAGTCCATTCCCTCAAATTTTCCGTTCGAGGGGAAGCAGAGCGTTGGTAATGCTTTTGGATATGGTAATTATTGTGGTGCTGGCCTTGCTTATCCATATCGATGTTATCGATTACCTTTTTGTCCGACTACTGCAAACAGTTATCTTCCCAGCCCTTATGCTTTTTATGCTTAGGATGCTGAACGTGGGTATAAGGCAGAACGACGAGTAATGCCGTTGGTTGATTACCCCTAAGCCACCACATTCTGTGGTTTCCCTTCGAGCCAGCGCCTAATGTTATCCATCACAATTTTTGAGCGGAGCGCTATGGCCTCATGGGTGGCAAACCCAATGTGAGGCAGGAGCAGCGTATTGGTTGCTGTTAGAAGTGGATGCTCGGCTTGTAGTGGTGGCTCGTATTCGTATATATCAATGGCCGCACCTGCAATAATTTTCTGGTACAGGGCATCCACAAGCGCCTTGGTGTTTACCACCTTTGCTCTTGCCGTATTGATAAGGACTGACTCGGGCTTCATCATCTCCAGCTCTCGAATCCCGATAAGGTTTTCGGTTTGGGGGGTGAGCGGTAGATGCAGCGACAGGATATCGGCGGTGCGGATCACCTCATGAAAGGGTAAAAATGTAACGTTAGGGATATTCTTTTCGGTTCGTGACCAAGCCACCACCTTGCAGCCGAAGGAGTTGGCCAGCTGGGCAACGCGTTGCCCAATGGCTCCCGCACCCAGAATGCCAAAGGTTTTGCCAGCCAGCTCCCGCCCTAGAAATCCATTGCGCCCACCCAAGCTACGAGTAACTGCATCGGCTGGGGTAATCTTCCTGAAGAGGTCGATGGCCATGCCTATGGTTAGCTCGGCAACGGCCTGCGTGCTGTAGCCAGCTGCGTTGGATATGGCTATTCCTCGCTGCCTACATACTTCCTGCGCAATATGATCGACCCCTGTAAACGCCACCGAGATATACCTTAGGTTTTTGGCAGCATTTATGGTCGTTGCGGAAACAGGCAGGTTGCTAACCACAAGCACCTTAGCATCGACTATTCGTTGGATTAGCTCATCGTTATCCTTGGGAACATCGTTGTAAAACGTAACGGAGTTTCCCTGCTGCTCTATCTCGGAGGTAAAGGCATTCATATCATCATCGGTAAGGCCTATGGGCTCTGCAAAAACTATTTTTATCATTGTATGTTGATTTTTTTATCGGATCCACAAAATTAGCATTTATAGCCGAAAGCACACCCGAATAGCCATCGAAAGCCTTTTGCCAGTCAATGTTGGTAAACATTTGTATTTTTGTCAACCTTTAAACCTATTGCTTGTTTTAGTTAGAGTTAAAAATCAGAATAAATCCCAATAGCTATGCTTTGCATTAAAGACTCGCACACCGATCCATATTTCAACATTGCTGCCGATGAGTACGCGCTAAAGTACCTGGAAGACGATTGCTTCATGCTGTGGCGCAACGAGCCATCAATAATTGTTGGTAAGCATCAGAATACCCTGGCCGAAATTAATGTTGATTACGTTATGAAGAACAACATAAAGGTTGTTAGGCGAATATCGGGCGGTGGAGCGGTTTTTCATGATCTGGGTAATCTGAACTTTACCTTTGTTAAGAACGCCGGCGAGGATGCCCAGGGCGATTTTCGCAAGTTTACCCAGCCAATTCTGGATGTTTTGCAGAGCATGGGCATAAATGCCAAGTTCGAAGGGCGTAACGACCTTACCATCGATGGAAAAAAATTCTCGGGCAATGCCGAGAGCATCTGGAAGAACAGGGTGCTACACCACGGAACGCTGCTTTTCTCGGCCGTTATGACCGACCTGTCGGCTGCGCTAAAGGTAAACCCGCTCAAATTTCAGGACAAGGCGGTTAAATCGGTGAGATCGCGGGTTACCAATATCAGCGAGCACCTAACCGAAAAAATGGATGTGCTGGAGTTCCGCGACAGGATTATGAAGCACATCATGGAGATGTATCCAGACTCGAAGGAGTACGAGTATACCCGCGAGGATATTGCAGGTATTGAGAGGTTACGCGACGAAAAGTTCTCGCAGTGGGACTGGAATTTTGGCGACTCGCCAAAGTACGATTTCGAGAAGTTAATCCGTACCGAGGGCGGTAGCATTGAGTTTCATATCAATGTATCGAAAGGCGTAATAAAAGACATCAGGATTTTTGGCGATTTTTTCCACAAGCACGATATCGATGAGGTGCAAAAATCGCTTGTAGGCATAAAGCATGAGCGCGAAGCCATTTTGCAAACCCTATCGCAGTTCGATTTTAACAACTATTTCAAGAACATTAAGGTTGAGGAGTTTGTTGGGGGGATGTTCTAGAAATCTGTATCAATAAAGCATCATTTTTCAGTACACAAATCATTTGCCTCATCCAGAACCTTGATAATTTTTGGCTTCTTGATTCCTATATCCTCCAAAACCTTAGGGTTGCTAACTATTTGGCGGCAAAGCACAACGCCTTTGTCCATTAGTTGCTGTTTTTCTCTCTTGTTGAGTTCGGTTAGGGCGGTGATGGGGAACATACGGTACTGTTCTATCATATCCTTTAGGCTGTGACCCTTGGGGTAGTCCCAGCTTACCAGATGTAGCCCCGAGCACTTTCCAAAATCCATAGCGTCGGTGGTGAATCGGGTGTTGGTAACAATCCAGCCATAAAATGTGTAGCCATTATACTCGGGCAGCTGCTTGCGCTTGGCCTCAATATCGTTTACCCGCGAGCGGATGTATAGCGGAACCTGCACATTGGCGTGCTTATCCTGCGTGTTGTAGAACTTGCACTCCACAAGGTATTGCGTGTGATTTTGCGAGGCTACTACATCTACCTCATGCTGCACGCATTGCCCTTGTACTAGCTGGCCAACCTTAGTTTCAAAACCTTGAATCTCGAATATTTGCCCCACAAAATGCTCAAACGGGTAACCTGTTGGGCCCAGCTCCATGAGCGCATTTTTAAGGCTGTACCTAGCGGCAAAGCTACTATGCTTTTTGCGGAGTAGGGTAAATGCCTTAGCATAAATCTTCTTGGTGCTTACCCCCTCGGTGAGCCACTTTTCCACCTCGGCCACAATATCGGCAATTAGCTTCTCGTTGGCACCAGCGCGCTTAAGTGATTCCGTAAGCTTCTCGCTCTGAAAAGCTTCCTTCTCACCGGTGGCCTTTGTGATTTGTATGGTATTGCTCATATCAAGCGGTGTAATTATGTGAAAAGTTTTTCGATGCACTCCCCAGCAGGGATGTTTAAATGATGAGCTAAGATACCCAATTTTCTCGCTCCCTCAACGTGCTGTTGGGTATCGTCAATAAAAAGAGTTTCGCTTGGGTTAAGGTTATTCTCCCTTAGGATGATTTCAAAGGCCTCGGCATCGGGCTTGCGCATATGTATTAGGTGCGAGTAGTATTCCTTATCGAAGTAAACCGATAGATTTTCGACTCCAAAGGTTTTGTGCAAAACCTTGTTGTACTCATCAATATGTATGGCGTTGGTATTGCTAAGCAGAAAGGTTTTGTAATGATTTTTAACCGACCGCAGCACCTCAAGCCTTTGCGGAGGGAAATCGAGCAGCATGGCGTTCCACGCATCGTCAATTTGCCTATCGGTAAGCGCTAGACCGCTTAGCTGGCGGAGCCCATCGCGAAACTGAGCTGGGGTAATCAAACCCTTGTCCAGCTGATTGAACAGCCCAACCTGTTGGGCCTGGGTGAACATCGATTCAAAATCTTTAATCCCCAGGTTTTTATAGGCATCGATGGTTAGGTGGTAATCAATATTAAGGATAACGCCACCCAGGTCGAAGATGATATTCTTGATGTTTTGGTTGGCAAATGGGGCAAAAATGGGTTTCGACATAAAAAAAGTAATGTTAGGGTTGCAAAATTCGGATACAAATATGTACTTTTGCAATCCAATAAAAAAACCTTTTAAGGTTTTTGTCGGGGTCCATAGCCTGTCTGCTCGGTTGCCTCGCAACAAGCAGACTCAGCTGCCTGCCTGCTGGCAGGCAGGGTTAGAGCACCTGACTCATAATCAGAGGTTAAAAAATAAAGTAGTTCTAAGAAATATTAATTTCCCGATAAGGGCCCATAGCTCAGCTGGTTAGAGCACCTGACTCATAATCAGGGGGTCGCTGGTTCAAGCCCAGCTGGGCCCACTTAAAAATCAAGCACTTACGAACATTTCGTAAGTGCTTTTTTATTTTGATACAAACATTCTACAAACCAACCAAGTTATTGCCTCGCCACCTTTGCTACTGCGAGTATCCTCACGCGTGGTTACGAAGGCTTAAGGAAAGCCATCCACCGATTTTGGCTCCCCAATGGAGGTTGTTAAAACATTTGGAAACAAGAATCCCCGTTTAAATGCAGTTAATGAATAGGAACAAGAACTTTAAAGAACTGCCTAGACCAAAGCAATTGTCCACCTTGACGACTTACCATTTGGTAACTTACCATTTGGTAATGTGATGAAAATTTGCTATTATTGTTGAAAATATGCTGGATGAAAACGCCATTTACATTTGGGAAAATCGCTTTAGATAGGGATTTTACCGATAGGGAAAAGGAAACGATTCGCTTGGTTCAGAACTTTACCTCTCTAACCCATACCATCCTTATCTCTCCCCGCAGGTGGGGGAAATCATCGCTGGTAACAAAAGCCTCGAAGATAGCCTTGGATAAAAACAAGAAATTGCGATTCTGCTTTATTGATCTGAATAACGTAAGAACCGAGGAGCAGTTCTACGAGTATTTTGCAACTGAAATCTTAAAGGTTTCATCAACAAAATTTGAAAGCATTGTTGATTCAGCAAAACAGG
>JAVERU010000023.1:0-30110 GCA_034006965.1 Tenuifilaceae bacterium | reverse complement strand
GCTACTTCGCTATTCGGTACTCATTATTCAGTGTTCATTATTTCTTTGAACATCGAACGCTGAACATCGAATGATGAATGATGAAGTTTTGGTTTGGCAGGGGCCGTTCCCATTTTAAACCATGGTTTTTGGAATTTTTGTACTTCAGAATTCTACATTCATAATTCAGTGTTCATTATTTCTTTTTTTCTACATTTTTTTCATCCTTCAAAAAACTCCCCCATCATCCGCTTCGCCTCGTCCCATCTCTCTTTGCGAATGCAGTACTTTATCTTTGGCGGATTGAATTCGCCCTGAATAAGCCCCGCTTCTTTTAGCTCGCTCAAATGCTGCGATAGCGTGCTACGGGCAATTGGTAAATCCTGTGCAATATCGCCGCTGTAGCAGCAGGTTTGTTCCGATAGTATCTCCATAATTGCTATCCGAGCCGGATGGCTGAGCGCCTTGGAGTAGCGAGCTAGCGCTTTTTGCCTATTGGTATAATTTGGCTTTGTCATGGTAATGCATTTGATGTTTCGCAATATTACGAAATGTTTTTATTTCGGCGAAATACGAAATGATTTTTTTTGATTTCCCATTGGTTTGAACCAATATCCTTTTTTAGGGTTAACTATGAAAATAATTTTTGAAATGAAGAGTTGGAGCGAGCTAAAATACACCAAGCAACGAATTGTTAGCCATAAGAAGATTGCAGAGGGGGCTTACATACTTTCGTTTAGTCGGAATTTTGATTTTAAGGCAGGGCAAGTTGTTGGCCTTGGAATTAACAAGGAGATTGCCCCAAGGCTATACAGCATTGCCAGCGCCGAGAAGGCCGATATGGTCGATATCCTTTATGCAGAGAAATCGGGTGGAGAGCTTTCTCCAGCCTTGCCACTGTTTAGGGAAGGCGATGAGATACTGGTTTCGGAGCCGTTTGGAACGTTCACGCAGTATTCCGATGATGCTGTTTACGTTGCTGCGGGTACGGGCATAGCACCTTTTATGTCCAGAATTCTTTCGGAGAAAGGGAATAGTCCTACGCTAATTCATGGTGTTAGCTACCCCGAATATTTTTACTATAGCGATTTCCTAACCGAAAAGCTTGGTCGTAATTATATTCAGTGTTGCTCCCGTTGCGCTGAGGATGATTACTTTCAGGGGAGGGTAACGACCTTTCTTACGCATTGGCAAAACCTCGATACCACCAAAAAGTATTACCTTTGCGGCAGCGCCGAGATGGTTGTTGATACCCGCGATGTGCTAATTTCGCGCGGAGTACCATTTGCCAATATTAATGCGGAGATTTACTTTTAGGAATTTTCACGCAGACCTGCCAAATGACTGGCAGGCAGGGGCGCAAAGCCGCAAAGTATTAAGAACGCAAAGTTTTCTGTTATGTCTGAGAACGAGATATCAAAAATAATTGTTGATGCTTGTTTTAGAATACACAAAAAGTTAGGTCCAGGACTTTTCGAATCGGTTTATGAGAGGATTTTACAAATAGAATTCAATGTCGTTTAGTTAAGAAATCCTCCGAAACGCCTGATTTTATTAGCCTTGAGGTGTAAAATAGTTCTTTGAAAAGTTTGTGATTCAGATTTGATTCCCTATCTTGTAGGGGTATATAGGGGGTAACCCGAATGCCTGTCAAAACTTAGATTATCGAGAAAAACTAACAACAAATATCGACTATGAAATTGAAAATGAGCAATTTGTCAGCCGTTCCAAAGACGGCAGTGATGGGGTGTTCACACGTAGCCGAAAACTTCCACTCAAAATAATAATCCTCCTTGTGCTGAAGTTCAAGAGTTCTTTACAACGAGACCTGGATCGCTTTTACAAAGAAGTAATGAAAGGCGACTTCAACATCAGGGAGGTGACCAAGGGAGCCTTCACTCAGGCTCGGGCAAAACTGAACCCTTGGGCCTTTAAGCGACTTAATGAAGTTGCGGTAAATTCTTTCTACGAAGGCGCATCATACATTGTGTGGCACGAGATGCGTTTGTTGGCGGTCGATGGGACTCGCCTGGTATTGCCGAATCATCCCAGCGTGGTTGAGGCGTTTGGAGTGCATCAATTTGGCCCTAAAGCAGACAGCCCCCGCTCACTGGCCTTAGGGTCATTGTTGTATGACGCCCTGAATCTTGTCACTTTAGATTCTCAGATAGCCCCTTACGCTTCAAGTGAAAGAGACTTGTTGCTGGAGCATTTGGAGCATGTCAAACCTGGGGATTTGTTACTTCTTGACCGCGGCTATCCCAGTTTTTGGCTGTTGTTTCTGCTTAAAGCGAAAGGTATTGAGTTTTGTGTTCGTTTAAAAGAGGACTGGTGGCTCAAAGCGAAGGACTTCGCAGAGAGTTCTGAGAAGGAGAGAATTGTAACCTTTGCTTTACCTAAGAAAGACCGATCAAAGCTCAAGGACTTTCCCCACATGCTGGATCGAGAGATAACCTGCAGGTTAATAAAGGTCGAGCTTGAAAATGGAGGAAAAGAGGTCCTTTGTACCTCGCTGGAGGATAGTGCTACTTATCTCCATGAAGACTTTGAGGAGTTGTACCATTACCGCTGGAACGAGGAGGAGGCATACAAATTACTAAAAAGCCGGATTGAGCTGGAGGACTTCTCAGGTAAAACAGCAAAGGCTGTAAAACAGGACTTCCATGCCAAGGTGTTTTTAATGACGCTTTGCGCTGCGTATGCACATCCAATTGAAGAAAAGGTGATTGCAGAGTACCAAGCAGACAAGGAAAGGAAGCACGATCAAAAAATCAACCGCACCAATGCACTGGCAACCACAATGGATATGCTGGTTCCGGCTTTTATTCATAAAAAATACAAGGAGGCTCTGGATGCTTTTGATCTGTTGGTTTGGAACACCAGGGAAATAATACGCCCAGGGCGGAGCAATCCACGAAAGAAGAGACAGAAAAAACCTTACGCAATGAATTACAAACCGTTATAAAATATCACTAACTAAACGACATTGAAATAGAATTGGAAAAAAGTGGGCTAGTTGTAGAAAGACAAATAGTAATTCCTGTTATTTGGGATGATGAAGAAATTGAACAGGGATTTAAGGCTGATTTAATTGTCAATAAAAAGGTAATTGTTGAGTTAAAGTCTATAGAAAAGCTTGCAGCAGTGCATCATAAGCAATTACTAACCTACCTTAAGCTAACAGGCATAAAATTAGGCCTTCTTGTTAATTTTAAAGAAAACCTAATTAAAGATGGTATAACCCTAATAGTAAACAATTTATAAAGTTAGACAGCTTCTTACGCTTTGCGATTAACAAAACTGCGTCTTTGCGTCCCCACCTGCCGTCGGGCAGGTTTGCGAGAATTATATCTTAGCGAGCAACAATGCTGCGTCTTTGCGTCTTTGCGAGAAATTAAATTAAAAAGCGAGAAACACCATGCAAAAACCCCCTCTTTTCGGACTTACCCTTTCGCAGCTGACCGACCTGGTGTTGGCCGAAGGCTTGCCTAAGTTTGCTGCAAAGCAAATAGCCGACTGGCTATACAAAAAGGATATCGAGAGCATCGACCAGATGACCAACCTTTCACTCGATGCCCGAGCTAAGCTTAAGGAAAAGTATCGTATCGGTTTGGTAAAACCTACCAAGGTGGCCAAATCGGCCGATGGAACAAAAAAATATCTGTTTACCACCGAGTCGCTGATGTTTGTTGAGGCGGCTTACATTCCCGATGCCGATAGGGCAACGCTTTGCGTATCGTCGCAGGTGGGGTGCAAAATGGGCTGCCTGTTCTGCATGACCGGCAAGCAGGGCTTTCAGGGAAACCTATCGGCTGGCGAAATTGTGAACCAGCTCCGTAGCATCCCCGAGTGGCAAGGGATTACCAACATTGTGTATATGGGTATGGGCGAGCCCTTCGATAATCCTGATAACGTGCTGGCGTCGCTCGAAATCCTTACATCCGATTGGGGAATGGCTATGAGTCCACGCCGCATTACCGTTTCAACTATCGGCGTTAAGCCCGCAATGATTAAGTTCCTTGAGAATAGCCAGTGCCATTTGGCTGTGAGCCTGCACAATCCTTTCGACGATGAGCGCCGTGCGCTCATGCCCATACAAAATGTTTACCCCATTCAGGATGTGGTTGATGAGATTAGGCGATACGATTTCTCTGGTCAGCGGCGCGTTTCGTTCGAGTATGTCATGTTCGACGGCGTAAACGATTCGCCACGCCACGTTAAGGAGCTTACGAGGTTGCTTAGTAACCTAAACTGTAGGGTTAACCTAATCCGTTTCCATCCCATCCCCGACAGCCCATTAAAGGGCTCGTCAGATGATAAGATTATGGAGTTCCGCGATGCTCTAACATCCAAAGGGATTTTTACCACCATCCGCACCTCGCGAGGCGAGGATATTCAGGCGGCATGTGGACTACTCTCCACTAAGGAGTTGTTAAGTCAGAAGAAGTAAAAACCTCGATGCCTATTGGCACAGCCTTTGCCTTGGGTTCATAGTTTTTTGCTATTATTTGCTAACTTGCCATCAATTAATACACCATTGTGATATGAAAACGAGTAGCCTAACACTTGCCCTTATGCTCATGTTTAGCATAGCCAATTCTCAGCAAACTAGCTATACCGCCACCGAGGCCAACTCCTTTGCGTTGAGTATGTACAAACAGTTTGCGCAGGCCGATAACGACAATGTTTTTTTCTCTCCCATTAGCATTAGCATGGCCCTTGGGTTGACCTATGCTGGAGCCGATGGCGAGACCAAAAGGCAAATATCCGAGGTGCTTAACTTCCCATACAACGATAAGGATTTTCACGCCCAAATGGGACAACTTCAAAACAATCTGTTAGATAAGCAATCGGAGGGCGTTGATATTGCCCTGGCCAATCAGCTGTGGACCGAAAATAGCTACCGTTTTAAGTGCCGATACCTACGTACCACACAAAAATCGTATAACTCCCCAGTAAAAAGACTCGATTTCAGAGGAAACCCTAACGCTAGCCGTATTGAGATTAACCAGTGGGTTGAGGAGCTAACACGCGATAGGATTAAGAACTTGCTGCCCGATGGGTCCATATCTAGCCAAACCCGTTTGGTGCTTACCAACGCCATATACTTTAAGGGACAGTGGGATAAGGAGTTTGAGAAGGACAATACCCATAACGATACCTTTACAACCATTGATGGTGAAAAGCTGGAAACGCCCATGATGAACGCCAAAGAGAAATTCAACGTATATCAGGGCGATGGTATAAAGCTTCTTGAACTGCCATACAAAGGCAACGATTTTTCGATGCTGGTGCTACTCCCCAACGAGGATAGGACGCTAGGTGAGATTGAAAGAACCTTGAGTGTCGATAATCTGAATGATTATATCAGCAAGCTAGCCGAGAGGGAAGTTATGCTAAAGCTACCCAAGTTTAAGTTCGATGCCGAGTATCAACTTAAGCAAACCTTGTCGGAAATGGGAATGCCCATTGCCTTTAGCAATGCGGCTAACTTCTCGCGCATGTCGAGAAGGAACGATTTAAAGATTGATGAAGTTTTTCACAAAGCATTTGTAGAGGTGTCGGAAGAGGGAACCGAGGCCGCTGCTGCAACCGGTGTTGTCATGGTGCTAAAGTCGGTGATTATACCCTTTGAGTTCTATGCCAACAGGCCTTTCATTTTTATTATTCGAGAGAATGCAAAAGGTAATATCCTATTCATGGGGCGAGTTACAAATCCAAATATTTAGCATAGGCAGTGAGCAAACATATTGCGAACCTTATTAGCCAGGGCGAGCATCAGCAGCTCGATTTTAAGCACTCCATTTCCGACTCCAAGAAGATAGCCCGTTCGCTGGCCGCCTTTGCCAATACCGCTGGCGGTACGCTGCTGATTGGGGTTAAGGACAATGGCAATGTGTCGGGCGTAAACTCCGACGAGGAGTTCTATATGCTCGAGGGCGCTGCCCAAATGTACTGCAAACCCGAGGTTAAGTTTAAAATTACCCATTGGGAAATTAACGGTAAAATTGTGCTTGAGGTTTACGTTAAGCACGATCCAAAAAATCTTTACAAAGCACCCGATAAAGGCGGGAAATGGAAAGCCTACTTTAGGCTCGATGACGAGAATATGGTGGCCACCCCGCTACAGGTAAAAATATGGAAAGCCAGCCGCTACCGAAAAGCTGTGCAGCTATCGTTAACGCCACAGGATAATGCTTTGCTCGATTTTATTAGAACCAAGCAAAAAGTTACCGTCGAGCAGTGTGGCCGCGCCGCATTCATGTCGTACGCCGAGGCTGAGAAAAGGCTTGTAAATTTGGTTGTTTTGGGTGTTGTTGATTTTAAATCGACCCACGAAGGCGATTTTTTTGAGGTTGCAAAAGAGGTTGATTGAAACGATTAGCATTCTGCAATTTCCATCCTCCCTGTTTTAACGTTAAAACGCAAAGAAGAATAAATATAAACCAGTACCCACTCCCCATCCCAACTTCATCATTTTACATTTTACCTTCAAAGAATCTCACGCAAAGGCGCTAAGCAGCAAGGGACAACTAGTAGTTAATCTCCTTATCCACACCCTCTAAGGAGGTATATAGCGATAGGGTATATATTGCAAAACCTAAAGTACCCCTGTCTTACTGACGAAGTCAGGCACCCCGTAGGGCGTGCAATAGGTATTAGTATCCCTTATTGCGCACCTGCCTGCAGCATGCAGGGCTACGAAGCGCTAAAATCATTTGAGATAATCTTTTCAATCGCTATGCGCCCCCTCTGGGGGCAGTATTCAACTCGCATTGTCTAACATATTAAAACTAAACTGATATACTGGACAGACAGAAGCGTAATGGCATGTAGCGCCACTCACCACTAATTTTGAGCATTTGCTGCAAGGCAAAGTGCAAAAACCCTCTGTGTCCTCAGTGTCTACTCAAGTATTATCAGCACTCTATCCATTTGCTAGGAGCCCCTCGCAGCAACAAGCAACATCCATATGCAAGCAAAAAATACTCTGTGTTAAAAATCTCACGCAAAGTCGCTAAGCCGCAAGCACGCAAAAAGCAGTTAGCTACTACCCAGTACCCACTCACCACCCCATTTTAAGCATTTGCCGTAAGGCAATGGCGATAAAATAACTCTGTGTCCACTGTGTCTTCTCAAGTATTATCAGCACTCTATCCATTTGCTAGGAGCACTCCCAGCAACAAGCAACATCCGTATGCAAGCACAAAAAAACTCTGTGTTAAAAGTTTAAACGCAAAGCCGCATCCTTGCAAATTATTGTAAAAGAATTAGAATAGATTTTTTATGGCAAAGTAAATGCGTACTTTTGCACCCCTTTTCAGAATAATAATAATAATATCACCATAATTTATGATTACAGTTTCCAACTTAGCCATTCAGTTTGGCAAGAAGTTTCTTTTTCAGGATGTAAACCTAAAGTTTTTGCCGGGCAACTGCTACGGAATAATTGGGGCCAATGGGGCTGGGAAGTCGACCCTCCTTCGTCTTATCTCAGGCGATTTAGACTCTACCCGTGGGTCGGTAAGCCTTGGCCCTGGCGAAAGGCTCTCGGTGCTAAAGCAAGATCACTTCGCATTCGATGAGGTTACCGTGCTTAGCACCGTGCTCATGGGGCACAGCGTGCTTTGGGATATAATGCAGCAAAAGGATGCAATATATGCCAAACCCGATTTTAGTGATAAGGATGGAATTAAGGCCGCCGAGCTGGAAAGTAAGTTTGCCGAAATGGATGGTTGGAACGCCGAGAGCGATGCAGCTGCCCTGCTAAGCGGTTTGGGTATTAAGGAAAACCAGCACTACAAGCTTATGAAGGAGCTCAGCGGTAAGGAGAAGGTTCGTGTGCTGCTGGCGCAGGCACTTTTTGGTAAGCCCGATAACCTTTTGCTCGATGAGCCCACCAACGACCTGGACCTTGAAACCGTGCGTTGGCTCGAGAACTACCTGTCGAATTTCGAGAATACCGTTCTGGTAGTTTCGCACGATAGGCACTTTTTAGATTCGGTTTGTACGCATACTGTTGATATCGATTTTGGTAAGATTAAGCAGTTTGCCGGTAACTACAGCTTCTGGTACGAGTCGAGCCAGCTGGCTCTGCGTCAACAGCAGCAGCAGAACAAGAAGGCCGAGGAGAAGAAGGCCGAGCTTCTTCAGTTTATTCAGCGTTTCAGCGCAAATGTGGCCAAGTCGAAGCAAACCACCAGCCGCAAGAAAATGATTGAAAAGCTCAACTACGAGGAGATTGAGCCATCGAACCGTAAGTATCCGGGCATCATTTTTACTCCCGAGCGCGATCCGGGCAATAAGATTCTTGAGGTGAAGAACCTAACCAAAAGCGTAAACGGGGAGTTGCTTTTTAAAGGTTTAAGTTTTACTGTTGAGAAGGATGAGAAGATTGTGTTTCTGTCACGCGATTACCGGCGTATGACTGCACTTTTCGATATCATAAACGGAGTTTCAAAAGCCGACTCAGGAACCTACGAGTGGGGCCAAACCATTACGAACTCTTACTTACCGCTCGATAACTCAAAGTTTTTTAAAAAGGGGATGAGGCTGGTGGACTGGCTTGGGCAGTTCTCGGAGGATACCAGCGAAGCCTTTCTGCGTGGATATCTGGGCAAAATGCTCTTCTCGGGCGAGGAGATTTACAAGGATTCCACGGTGCTTTCGGGTGGAGAGAAGCAGCGATGCATGATAGCCCGTATGATGCTTATTAACGCCAACGTGCTGGTGGTTGATACCCCCACAAACCATCTCGACCTCGAGTCCATTCAGGCGTTTAACAATACGCTAACGCGCTTTAAGGGGAATATCCTGTTGGCATCGCATGACCATGAGTTTATTCAAACCGTTGCCAATCGTATAATTGAGATTACACCAAACGGTATTATTGATAAAATTATGGAGTACGACGATTACATTGCCGATGAGAAAATTAAGGAGCTGCAAGATTCGTTGTACCGATAGCGCTTTTTTAAAAATTATTTAGTGGTAAATACAAAACAAGGCGCAGCTTCAGCTGCGCCTTGCTTGTTTAACCCAGATTAGTCATTAGAAGTTCTGAGAACTAATGGCTTAGCTTTGTTTAACCCTCCCGATGAATCGGGACAAGCTGATTTAGAAAAACTAAATTTGTAAGCATTTATGTGATTTTTCTCTACTCATCGGTGGTGAATTCGCCTAGGTTTTCAACCAGAATGGCTGCATTGGGCACAGGGTTGCCAGTTACAGCATCGGCAAACCGGAGCGTGAAAATATCCTCCTCTATTTCGAGCAGAACATCATCAAACTTATTCTTCATCTGCTCAAACTGAGCCACAGAAGGTAACGATACGAATAGACCTGCTACTGATATTAGCAGTGAGAACAAAAATCTTTTCATAGGAATTGGGTTAGTGTTTACACAATTATTAGTGTGCAAAAATTTTATTTTTGAAAAACTAACCCAAAATAACTCCCACAATGGTTGCCGATATTAGCGAGGCCAGTGTACCGCCAAGTAGCGCTCTCATTCCGTAGCGCGAAAGTAGAACGCGCTTGCCGGGGGCTAGCGAGCCAATTCCTCCAATTTGTATGCCAATGGAGGCAAAGTTGGCAAACCCACAAAGCATATAGGTGGCCATAATTATCGATTTTTCGCTGGCAAAAGCACCCGCTGCTTTAAGCTCGGCAAGGCTAACATATCCAATGAATTCGGTCATAATTAGCTTTTCACCAAGCAAACGTCCAAGCAGGGTTATATCTTCCTTGGCAACACCAATAAGCCACATAACAGGAGCAAATGTGTATCCAAGGATAAACTCAAGCGATAGCGAGTTATACTGGCCGTTGGTAAATGCAGCAATGGAATCGTTGAGGTTGGTCCAGTCGCCAATTTTTTGTACAACAAAGTTGAACATGGCGATAAAGGCTATAAAAACCAGCAGCATGGCGGCTACGTTAACGGCTAGCTTAAGGCCCTCGCTGGTTCCGTTCGATATGGCATCGAGCACGTTATTCCCTATCTTCTCTTTCGGAACCTCAACGTCGGTGTTTATTTTCTCATCCTGTGGGACAAGAATTTTTGAAATGACAACTGCACCCGGAGCCGCCATGATGGAGGCTGCCAAAAGGTGCTTGGCAAAAACCAATCGTTGCACAGGGTCATCGCCACCAAGGAAACTGATGTATGCCGCAAGTACGCCCCCCGCCAGAGTTGCCATTCCCCCAGTCATTACCAGTAGTATTTCCGAGTTGGTCATCTTCTCAAGGTAGGCTTTAATCATTAGTGGCGATTCGGTTTGGCCCAGGAATATGTTCCCAGCTACCGAAAGGCTCTCGGCTCCCGATAGCCTCATGGCTTTAGTCATTACCCAAGCCAGTGCCCAAACAACCTTTTGGATTACACCTAGGTAGAAAAGTAAGCTCGTAAGTGCAGAGAAAAAGATGATGGTTGGTAACACCTGAAAGGCGAAAACGAAGCCAAAAGTGTTTACATCCAGAAAGCCGGGGAATAGAAACTCTGTACCGGCTTTAGAAAAATCGAGGATTTTCACGAAGAACTTACCGGCAAAATCGAAAAACATTTGAACCGGAGGGAATTGTAGGATAGCAAAGGCAAGCAATACCTGAATGCCAAGCCCGATGCCCACCACGCGCCATGATACAGCTTTTCGGTTCGCGCTGAAAAGAAATGCAATGCCAACAATAACCAGCATGCCCAGCAGGCCCCTCATCAGTGAGGTGAAGCTGAAGCTAAATGCCTTCCTTTCCATAAGGATTTGGTTGGTTGGCTGTGGGGTTTCATCTGCTGCTGATTCAAGAGCTTGACTATCGGCAACCAGCTCGGTGTTAATTGTGTCTTGCCTAAGGGTGTTATCGTCATGTTTTTCAGAAGCAACCACTATCATTCCGGTTAGCACAATGCCAATGGAAAGACCAAATAGAATTTTCTTTATCATTTTATTTCGGAGTTAATAATTAGGAGCGTTTGTTAATCTCGTCGCGGATGTTCGATGCCCTCTCGTAATCCTCTTTCGATATGGCATCGTCTAGCAGCATGTTGAGCTCCGCGAGGGTTAAGTGTTTGAGGGCTTCGGATTCGCTATCGCTTTTTGGAGTTTCCTCGGGGGTAGGTGTGGCTTCCGCTTCGCCCTCGTCAACATCAAGCACAATACCTGCCTTGTCAATTATCTCGTCGGTTGTGTAAATTGGGCATCCAAATCTTAGCGCTAAGGCAATGGAGTCGGAGGTTCTAGCATCGATGAATACCTCCTTCTTGCCATTGTCGCAGCGGAGCTTCGAGAAGAAAACGCCCTCCTCTAGCTTATATATCTGCACATCGAGAATCTCTATGCCAAACGATTTTGCAAAGTTTAGAAACAGATCGTGCGTGAGTGGCCGCGGTGGGGTTAGCCCTTCGAGCTGTATGGCTATGGCTTGCGCTTCGAATCCCCCTATGATAATGGGTATGCGTCGCTTCCCGTTCTCCTCGCTTAGCACCAGAGCGTATGCCCCCGACTGAGTTTGGCTGTATGATATCCCTAGCACATTTAGCTTAACCTTATTCATTTACACCACTTACTTTATATGCTTTACATTAGGTAAAAAGATGAGATACAAACCTAGTTTAATTTGTTAAATAATACAAGGAGGGACAAGTTTTGTTGATTTTTTTGTAGGCAAAAAACGCTATTCGTCAGATAATCAAAACCGAAAACTGGTTGGCAAACCCTAGTTGGTAATGTACAAGAAGGATCCGCTAAGCGTTGTTTTGTATCTTTTCAATGGATAGCCACTGGATGCTTGTCCCCAGTTGTGGAACGAATATGTTGTGTTGCAATGTGGGCATTTGCCCGTGTAAAAGCCGTCCTCAACAATAGCTATAGCTGTGCTTTCCTCGACATGCTGCGGACAGGTAGCGTCAAAGGCAAAGAATTCATCAATGGAGTAGCTGTATATAATTACTCCATTTTTGTGGTAGCCCTCGTTGGAGTACACTATTGCGTTACCGGGTGCTTTCAATTCAATAAACTCTGGGAGGTCTAAATTAATTCTGAAGTTAACATATACATCGGGTACAACTTTGGGCTCCTCCTCAACGCATGAGGTAGAAGGAAACATTAACCCTACAGCTAACCCCAGAAACTTTATCTTTGTCCAATTCATAATCGTTACCTTTTTGCAAATATACACTACCTTTACAAAATGCTCAGGTATTTTTTTCGAGTAAACATTTACACAATGAATTTTAGCAAAAGTACTAATACATTTTGTATATTTGTAATCTTAGCATCGATAGCTATTTCGTTAGGCTCTTGCACCAGAAAGGTATACCCTTCGGGGCTTGAAGGAAACTTGCTGGGTACACAAAAAAATTACAAGAAGGAGGTTAGGCAACGCGAAAGGATGGCCCGTAAGGCCGAAAGGCAAACAGCAAGTTTAGAGCGAAAAGCACTCCGCCCGCAGGCCAAGGAGAAGCGAAGAGCAGAGAGAGCAAATAAGAAGGCGGTTGACAACCACATTAAAAACCAGCATCCCGATGTGCAAGCGCGAATGAAGGAGAACCAGCGCTTTACTAAGCAGCGCTACGCTTCGAGTAAGACCTTTTGGAAACGAGTTCAATTTTGGAAAAAAAGTAAATAGAGATGGAATTTGACAGCTTAATTTATATCATAATTGCCGTTGTGCTGGCCATTGTGAATGCCGTGGCTCAAAAAAAGAAGAGGGTGTCGGCCGAAAGACCTGCCCCTAGTGCACCTCCCGAAAGTGTTGACCCCTATTACCATGATGAAGAGGAAGGGGTGAATGTGTTTGACGCCGAAGAGCACGCTGAGGCCAATCCCTTTGAGATTCTGTTTGGCGAGCTGCCGAAAGCGGAGAAGGTGTCGACCCAACCCGAAGCTATTGTAGATACTATTAAGCCAGAGCCAACCCCCGAACCCGAACCCCAGCTTAACGATTTTCATACCAAGATGCAGGAGAAGGCCCAGGAGTTTATCGACTTTAAGCATGAAAAGAATTTCTTCGATTTTGAGGAGGATAGCATAGCCAGCACCGCCATAGGGGATGTTCTTTCCGAAGAGGAAGAGGAAGCTCAGGCCGAGTTGGATAGACAGAACGATATTCTGCAGGATTTTACCGCCGCAAAGGCTGTTGTGTTTTCAGAAATTATTAAACCAAAATATTTTGCCACCGGAGTAAATAGCTAGTATTGTTTTTATTATCAAAAATTCCGTATCTTTGCAACGGAAAAAGAGTTCCGATTTCTCGGAATTCTTTTTTATTTATCATACTTATCAATAATGTTTTTATGCTATGTCGAATGTAACCTATTTAACCAAGGACGGGTTGCAAAAGCTGCAGAAAGAGCTTGAGCACCTACGAACAGTTGAGCGACCAGCCATCTCTCAAATGATTGCAGAGGCCCGCGATAAGGGAGATCTGTCCGAAAATGCTGAGTATGATGCTGCCAAAGAGGCACAGGGTATGCTTGAGATGCGCATTGCCCGGCTCGAGGATGCTATTGCCAAGGCTAGGGTTATTGATGAGTCGAAAATTGATACCGACAAGGTTCAGATTCTGAATAAGATTAAAATTAAGAATTTGGCTACCAGCGCCATTATGGAGTACACCCTAGTCCCCGAAAGTGAAGCAAATATTAAGGAGGGTCGCTTATCGGTTGGTACTCCAATAGCCAAAGCTTTGCTTGGTAAGAAAAAGGGAGAGAAGGTTGAGGTGAGCATCCCCTCGGGAGTGGTAACCTTTGAAATCGTTGATATCTCAAGATAAATTTAATATTTGTCCTATGGCATCCATATTCTCAAAAATAGCAGCGGGCGAAATACCCTCGTACAAAGTTGCAGAAGACGATCGTTACTTGGCCTTTCTTGATATTAACCCCTTGGCCAAAGGCCATGTGCTGGTGATACCCAAACAGGAGGTTGACTATATCTTTGATGTTGACGACAAAACGCTTGCCGATATGATGATCTTTGCCAAGCGTGTGGCTCTGGCTATCGAGAAGGTTGTGCCCTGCAAGCGAATAGGTGTTGCTGTGTTGGGGCTAGAGGTTCCGCACGCCCATATCCACCTTGTACCCCTTAATCAAGAAACCGATATAAGTTTTTCGAAACCAAGGGTTAAACTTACTAATGATGAGTTTGTAGAACTTGCACAAAGCATTTCAGCAGCTTTGTAAAGCAATCTATCAATATCTACCTATTGAGCAGCCAAATGGCTGCTCTTTTTATTTGCATAAGCGTAATTTTTACTACATTTGGTACGAAGCGGATTTGATTGTTGTAAAACCCAAACTCATAGCACCAAATGCTGGTTAAAACCTATGGCAGTGCAGTGCACGGCATAAAGGCAACTACAATTACCATTGAGGTAAGCGTTAGCCAGGGGATAAACTTTTTTCTTGTGGGCCTACCCGATAATGCTGTGCGCGAAAGCCAACAGCGCATTGCCACCGCTTTCGAGTCCATTAAGCAGAAGATGCCTAAAAAGCGTGTGGTTATCAACATGGCCCCAGCCGATATTCGTAAGGAGGGAGCAGCATACGATCTGCCTCTGGCAGTTGGAATTATGGCTGCATCAGAGGTTATTCAGCCTGATATGCTAGCCGAATTTGTTATCATGGGCGAACTCTCGCTCGATGGCTCAGTGAAACCCATAAGAGGAATCCTGCCCATTGCCATACAGGCAAGGGAGGAGGGGTTCAAGGGGTTGATTGTACCATACGACAATGCACGCGAGGCGGCAGTGGTAAATAACTTGGAGGTATACGGTGTCGAGAATCTGGGCCAGGTGGTCGATTTTTTTAACGGCGATATGGAGCTAACCCCAATGGTGGTTGACACACGAGCCGAATTCATTCAGCATGCCAACGAGTACGAGGTAGATTTTTCCGATGTGAAAGGGCAGGAGAATGTGAAGCGTGCCTTTGAGGTGGCCGCCGCCGGTGGGCACAATTTAATCATGATAGGTGCACCTGGTGCCGGAAAAACTATGTTGGCCAAACGATTACCCACCATTATCCCTCCCTTAACGCTTCGCGAAGCGCTTGAAACCACAAAGATCCATTCCGTTGCAGGGAAAATTGACAAGGATACCTCCCTGATGACCCGAAGGCCATTTCGAAGTCCGCATCACACAATTTCCGATGTAGCTCTGGTTGGCGGGGGAACGTATCCTCAGCCAGGCGAAATTTCGCTGGCGCATAACGGGGTGCTTTTTCTCGATGAGCTCCCTGAGTTTAAGCGGACTGTACTCGAAGTTATGCGACAACCACTCGAAGATAGGGTGATAACCATTTCGAGGGCTAAGTTCTCGGTGGAGTACCCCGCCTCATTTATGCTTGTGGCATCTATGAACCCTTGCCCTTGTGGCTACTACAATCACCCAGAGCGGGAATGTGTTTGCTCGCACGGTGTTGTGCAAAAATATCTGAATAAAATATCTGGGCCTTTACTCGACCGAATAGATATTCATGTGGAGGTGGTTCCAGTACCATTCGAGAAGCTGACTGATGCACCTCCCAGCGAGCCCTCGGCCAGCGTGAGAGAGCGGGTTGTGAAAGCGCGCGATATTCAAGCCGAGCGTTTCATTGAGTGGAAGGGCGTTTACTGTAATGCCCAGATGACCAGCAAACTAATTCGGAAATTTTGTGTTTTAGATGATGCCGGTACGGCATTGCTCAAGAATGCTATGGAACGATTGGGGCTGTCGGCTAGGGCGTACGACCGAATACTCAAGGTTTCACGTACCATAGCCGATTTGGAGGGGAGCACAAGTATAAAGCCCGAGCACGTTGCCGAGGCAATTCAGTATCGTAGCCTCGATAGGGATACCTGGGCCGGGTAGGTAGTAACTTTTTGTCCTCCTAGCTGATTTGGGTTTTAAATATGCGATATGATACTAAACAGAGTGATACGTAGGGTAATACTTTTCATGTATGTGGCTTTACTGCTGCAGCTTGGGTTGGCTCAGGAGGGAAACCCTTTTATTACGCATTACAAGCTCCCCGATGGGGTTAGCAATCAGAACTGGGACTTTGTACAGGGCGATAATGGGCTAATGCACATTCTTAACCGCAAGGGAATTTTTTCGTTTGATGGCTTGCAGTGGGAGAACCTTAAGGTTGAGGGAAGGCCAATAGCCTTGGCATACAGCGAAAATCTATTTGTTTGTACCGACAGGGGGGTCGGATATTTGGATGTTACTCCCGAGGGTGAATGTGTTGAGCATCTTTTAATTGAATCGACCGATCAGAATTACTTTTACAAGTTTATCCAGCTACCCGATGGCCTCCTGGTGGTATCGCCTACCACAATTTGCAAGATTACAACTCAGCCGCAGATAAAGGTTGACACCATACACTTCGATGATCGGCCACAGGTATTTATCTCCGACTTATTTGAACTCGAGGGTGGCATATATCACGTACAGAATAGAGCATTTATTTGCTTAAATAAACCCGAGGGTGGGTATGAGATAGTCGCGGGATTGCCCATTGGTTTTGATATGACCTTTTCGTTTGTTCACTCAGGAAATGCATACTTCGGTGCAACCGACAACAAGCTCTATCGGTTTGATGGTGAAAGGTTGACTCCCTTTAGTTTTGACGATCAGGACTACATCGTTGCAAGTGTTCCCACAGGAGGAATATCTGTTGATGATAAAACCTTTGCCCTTGCAACCCTAAATGGGGGCAGTGTTGTTATTAATAGCAACGATGGTACTACAGCATATACGCTTAATTACGTTAGTGGTCTTCCCGATGATGAGGTCTATTCGCTGGGTAGAGATAGCGACAAAGGCTTATGGTTGTCGCACGGTATGGGTATATCACGAGCCGATTTGAACGTTCCTGTCAAATCCTATAGCTATTATCTAGGCCTTAGTGGGAACGTTCTCTCAGCTGCAATGTACAATAATAAGTTTTACGTAGGAAGCAGCGAGGGGCTGTTCTACCTCGATGAGAAGCGCGACTATAAAGCCATTAGCATACCCGTAAAGAGGGAAAGCAAGCCTGCTGAGGTTAAACCAGAGTCAGAGCAGGTTTCTACAGAACCCGAAGCCATCGAGCAGAAAAAAAGAGGGTTTCTGTCGCGGTTGTTTAGCCGTGGATCCGATAGGGTTGAGGAGGCGGAGATACAAGCACAGGTTCAGCAAGAGGCTATTCCACAAGCTCAAGAAAATGAGTTGGCGCCTCAAAGACGAACAATATACCAACTCCAATCGGTCACCCACCAGTACACCCAGGTGCAAGCAGTTAAGGGTAAGGTTAAGCAGCTACTTACATACAACGATAAACTTTACGTGTTAACAAACCGCGGGTTGTACGAGGTTTCCGATGACAAGGTGAGCTATATTGTAAGAGATTTAAACTTAACCTTTATTGAGCCCTTGACCGAGCAGCCAGGGGCCTTTGTGGTTGGTGCCGATGCAGGGGCATATCTTGTCACTCAGTCTCGTGGCCACTGGAATTCAACCCCTTTGATAGAAGGCTATAACGAGCAAATGGTGAGTTCAATACAACTCGACTCCCATAAATTCCTGCTTACTAGTGAATTCGATGTGTTGTTGGTTACTCGATTAAAAGCAAATAGCTATGAAGTAACTAAGATTGCAATTCCTGGCACTCAATACAGCAATCCTATTGTGAGGTGGCATAATGAAAAACCTTATGCTTTTAGTTCCAGCGGAGCCTATCTTTTCGATCCTAGCTTGAACACGCTAATGCTTGATAAAGATTTTCCAATTCGTGAAATTTCAACAATCATCTATAACCAATCGGACTACACATGGTTTAAGCACAATGGAATTTGGGACATTCCGTCATCTGTTTCGGCTGATCTACAGGCAACCAAAAACTATTTAAACCTGTTGGAGAACCCTCAGTACATCCATTACCAAAGCGATTCATGCCTTGTTGTGGTGGATGATTTTAGGCATGTGTATAAGATTAACCTATCTAACCAAGGCCCTCGAGATAATGATTTGGGTATCTTTTTCAAGAGTATAAAGGATAGGGAGGGCAGCCTTTTAGGGTATAGCAATGTTGAGTTAACCTACTCCAACAATGCCCTTAGCATTAGGGTAAGTGCACCGTCGTATGTTAAGGAGGGTTCAGTGTCTTTCCAATATCAAATTAAGGGGCTAATGGATGGTTGGACGCAGTGGAGCAGCGATCCAGCTATGGATTTCCCATATCTTCCGCCGGGGAACTATACCGTTTTGGTCAGGGCAAAAGATGTGCTGGGGATTGTTAGTCCAACCCTTAGCTTTAGCATTGAGGTAAAACCCCCATTTTGGCAAACGCTGTGGTTTTATGCCCTCTGCGGTGCTTGCATACTTGCCCTGTTTTTCTTGATTGTTAAGGTGCGCGAAAGGAATCTAAGGCGCGAGAAAGAGGTGTTGGAACAAAAGGTTCGTGAACGAACCAAAACCATCGAGGAGCAAAAGGAAACCTTGATGAAGCAACGCGACGATCTGGAGACTTATAACCAAGAGATTCTGGCACAGAAGGAGGAGATTGAGGCTCAGCGCGACGAGATTGAGCTGCAGCGCGACCAGATATACAAGCAGAACGATGAGATTACGCAAAGTATAGCTTATGCCCGCAAGATACAATCGGCTGTTATGCCATCTAAAGAAATTGTTAGCTGTATACTACCCAATTATTTTATTATGTTTCGTCCTCGCGATATTGTGAGTGGCGATTTTTACTGGATTGGCGAAAAGGATGACAATATAGTTGTTGTAGCCGCCGACTCTACTGGGCATGGCGTACCTGGAGCATTCATGAGCATGATGGGGGTGTCCTTTATCAACGACATTGTGAACGTTGAGGGCATTGTAAGCCCATCGCAAATACTCGAAAATCTGCGGCAAAAAATAATAACCACCCTATGGCAAACCGGCAAGGATGGCGAGGCGCACGATGGAATGGATATGGCCGTGTGTGTTTACAGAAAGGATATGAGCCAGGTTGAGTACTCAGGCGCATATAACTCCTTGTATATTATCCGCAAGGGGGAGTTGATCGAGTATAAGGCCGATAAGATGCCCGTGGGGGTGCATCCTAAGCAAAATATTGGCTTTACGTCTCATACAATTGATTTATTGCCCGGCGACAATCTTTACATCTTCTCCGATGGTTTTGTCGACCAGTTCGGTGGTCCCCATGGGCGAAAGTTTATGACCAAACCATTTAAGCAGCTGCTCACCACCCTTGATGGATTGCCCGCAGCCCAGCAAAAAAAAAGTGCTTGAGGATACGCTCGATCAGTGGCAGGGAGCATACGACCAGATTGATGATGTGCTTATAGTGGGTGTGGTTGTATCGTAGAGCCAGATTTTTAATCGTTTATGGTTTTGTTAGTCAGGTCGAATACCATTAGGGTATCTGCAAACCCACCGTCCTTAACTAGCTTCTTCATCTGGTTTTTGGTGAGGCTTTGCCTGTAGAATAGGTCATTCGACTCGGTTGTGGAGTCGGGGATTAACCCCAGCGAGGACTTTAGAGTCAAGGTGTCCTCATCGCCTAGCCCCTTGATATAAAAATTGTTTCCCTCTTGGTGCCCTAGCATTACCATCCAGTAGTTATTATCTTCAAGCATATTGATAAAGTAGAACTTATCAACCTTCTTTACAATTAGGCTATCGGAGATTGTGTATTCCCTTTTGGTGGTTCGGTTGCCAAGAGAATCGGTGCTTATGCTTACCCATGAGGTTTTGTTAATAAAATGTGTTTCACCCTCATCAGGCTTGTCCCACTGCCCAATTATTGGTTTTGGCATTTCGTTTATCGACTTTGCATCAATGGGCTGTGGCTCGGGAAAGTAATGCGTGGTGCACGACGAGGCAAAGGCCAGTGCACATGCCGTGATAATGGTTAGGTATTTTCTCATTGTTGTAAGGTTTACCAAACAAATGTACACTAATCGTATGTAAAAGTCAATGCAACAAAAAGAGCCGAGGAATGCCCGGCTCTTAATAAATCTTTCAGTCGATTTGTTACAGGATATGGTACGATACAGCCACGCCAACTGTTACTACCGAGGCCATAACCATTAGTTTTATCAGGATATTTAGACTTGGTCCAGATGTATCCTTGAACGGATCACCCACGGTATCCCCAATTACGGTTGCCTTGTGTGCATCCGAACCCTTGCCACCCATATGGCCTTCCTCAACGTATTTCTTGGCGTTATCCCAAGCACCACCGGCATTGGCCATAAAAATGGCTAGCGCAAAACCGCTGGAGATAGTTCCCAACAGTAGACCTGCAATGCCCGGAACGCCAAATACTATACCCACAACTACTGGGATAAGAAGGGCAATAAGCGATGGGGTTAGCATCTCGCGCTGTGCCCCTTTGGTCGATATCTCAACGCAACGGGCGTAGTCGGGTTCTGCTTTACCCTCCATAATGCCAGGGATGTCGCGGAACTGACGGCGAACCTCGTCAACCATCTTTTGGGCAGCACGGCCCACGGCATTCATGGTCATACCGCTAAAGAGGAATACAGCCATCACCCCAATGAAAATACCTACTATTACCAAGGGGTTCATAAGGTGAATCTCGTAGTGCTGAACAAAATCGATGAATTGGGCATCTATTGCTTTCACCCCATTGATCAGCTCGTCGGGCCTGTCGAGGAATTTCACAAACATCATCCTAATCTCCTCAAAGTATGAGGCAAGTAAAGCTAGTGCTGTTAGGGCAGCACTACCAATGGCAAATCCTTTGCCAGTTGCAGCGGTGGTGTTTCCAAGGGCGTCTAGTGCATCGGTACGTTTGCGTACCTCGGGCCCTAAGGCGCTCATCTCGGCATTACCGCCTGCGTTGTCGGCAATGGGGCCGTAAGCATCGGTGGCAAGGGTAATTCCTAGGGTCGATAGCATACCAACGGCTGCAATACCTATTCCGTACAGGCCAAAGTTTAGGCTATCTGCACCAAAGGTAAAGCCAGTGGCAAAACCAAAGGCTAGCGTAATGGCAATTACAATAATGGCTAGAGGAACTGCTGCAGATATTAGGCCTGTTCCAACTCCACTGATAATTACGGTTGCTGGCCCGGTGCTGCTCGACTCAGCAATCTTTTGAGTTGGGCGGTATGCCGATGCGGTAAAGTATTCAGTCGATTGTCCGATGGCAATACCTGCGGTTAGTCCAACTATAATTGAGCCCCAAATGCCAAGGGGTAATCCTAGAAACTTAAGTATAAAGAATGATGCGATTACGATTAGCACGGCGCTAATGTTTACGCCAAATCCCAGCGACTTTAGCAGCTGCTTTTGGGTTGCTCCCTCCTTGGTGCGCACAAGGAACACGCCGAGGATAGATAGTATAGTTCCCACAGCAGCAATAAGCATTGGGGCTATCACCGCATTGTTTTGCAGGGGGCTGTTGATATATGCAGCGGCACCCAGCAGGGCCGAGGCAAGAATTGATGCAGCAAACGACTCGAAAAGGTCGGCACCCATACCAGCCACATCGCCTACGTTATCGCCTACGTTATCGGCAATGGTAGCAGGGTTACGTGGGTCATCCTCTGGGATGTTAGCTTCAATTTTGCCCACTAGATCGGCCCCCACATCGGCTGCCTTGGTGTATATACCACCACCCACACGGGCAAACAGGGCCTGGGTTGAGGCACCCATGCCGAAGGTAAGCATCACAGCGGTAATGGTCATGAGCTTGTAGCCACCCTCCATCTCGGGGATAAAGTAGTTAAGCACGATGAACCAGATGGAGATGTCGAGCAGTACGAGCCCCACAACAACAAGGCCCATTACTGCACCACTCCTAAACGCTAGGCGAAGACCTGCATCAAGCGATGTTCGACAAGCATTCGCAACGCGGGCCGAAGCAAAAGTGGCAGCCTTCATGCCAAAGAAACCTGCCAAGCCCGAGAATGCACCCCCTGTTATAAATGCAAATGGAACCCAAGGGTTTTGGACTCCGAGGCCATAGGCCAAAATTGAAAAGATTATGGTTATAACCACAAACACAATGATAACAATTTTATACTGCTGCCTTAGGTAGGCGCTTGCGCCCTTACGCACGTGGGCAGCAATTTTCTTCATCGTGTCGGTCCCTTCGTCTGCCTTCATCATTTGGGCAAAGAACCTCCAGGCAAATGTTAATGCCAAAATGGAGGCCACTGGGACTAACCAAAACATTGGGTTTCCAATCATGTTAGTTGATTTTTGATTAGGTTAAAAACTTTGGTTTTTATTGTAAGCCGAAATTACTTGCCATGTATAACAATCACAAATTTTTAAACCAATTTTTTGTATTTTTTCAAATACCCAACATAAATGATGTTGATAAACTGATGGTTATATATGTAAGAAAATGCATTTGTTAGCATTGTCATAGATTATGGCCAGTAACAAATTGCATCATCAAGATGTTTACACGAATAGCTGTTTTTTTTGTTGCATAGCCCGTGTTGCCTCGGTTACCAGTTGCTTGCGCATAATGTAGAGAAAGCGGGAACAACTATTCGAGGGGAGCCTATGGTGGCCTCATTTTTTCGATGGTATAGAGTTAAAGCAACTTGAAGTGGTTAGTACTCAGCCCCAAACTGCATTAGGTACTCCTTTATAAAGCTGTGGATTTCGCCATCGAGTACCTCTTGCACATTGCCCGTTTCATACCCTGTGCGAACATCCTTAACCAGCTTGTATGGGTGTAGCACGTAGTTGCGGATTTGCGACCCCCACTCAATTTTAAGCTTTTTACCCTCCACCTCGGCTTGCTTCTCCTTGCGTTTGCGCAGTTCCAACTCGTATAGATGAGCCTTGAGCAATCGCATGGCATTCTCGCGGTTGTTGTGCTGCGACCGTGTTTCGGTGTTTTCAACCACAATTCCGGTGGGTATATGGTGAAGCCTCACTCCAGTTTCCACCTTGTTCACGTTCTGTCCACCTGCACCCGAGGAGCGGTAGGTGTCCCATTTTATATCAGCTGGGTTTACCGTTATCTCAATGGTGTCGTCTATTGCTGGGGCAACAAAAACTGATGCGAATGATGTATGGCGCTTGCCGTTGGAGTTGAAAGGTGAGATGCGTACCAAGCGGTGAACCCCATTTTCGCCCTTTAGAAACCCGTAGGCCAGCTCTCCTTCGAACTCAATGGTAGCCGATTTAATGCCAGCCTCATCCCCCTCAAGCATTTCCATTAGCGTGGTTTTAAATCCATTGCGCTCGCCCCATCGCAGGTACATGCGCATGAGCATCTCGGCCCAGTCCATGCTGTCAATGCCACCTGCCCCCGAATTTATTTTAAGAATTGCACCTAGCTTGTCCTCCTCGTGGCGTAGCATGTTCATCATCTCTAGATCTTCAATCTTCGAGAGAGCCTGTTGATACTGCTGCGTAACCTCATCCTCAGATCCCTCACCCTCTTTACAGAAGTCGAAAATTACCTGTAGATCATCCACAGCACTGCAAACCTCGTTGTATGAGGTAATCCAATTCTTGATGTCGGCAATAACTTTTAGCTGCTTTTCGGCTTCGGTGGGGTTGTCCCAAAACGAGGGATCCTGCGATTTTTGCTCCTCCTCCTCAAGGCGTACTATTCTGCTGTCGATGTCAAAGATGCCTCCTCAGCGCATCGGTGCGCTTGAATAGATCTTTTATTTGGTCGGTGGTAATCATTAGTAATATGCCAAGTTTATGGGTGCAAATATAGTGAAAAATTGGAGGGTAGTCGAAAAGGTTCCATGGGTAAACCTTTTTACTAATCAGCATCTAAATAGTTAAAAATCGACAAATGAGGCCACTTGTTTTAATTGCAGCAATAGCACTATCGGTGTTTTCCCTTCGGCTAGCTGCTCAGGAATATCCCAAGGAGGTAATTGATGCTGCTCACAGCATATCGAGTCATACATTAATGGATTATGTGCATGAAATGTGCCTTCCCAAGTACGAGGGGCGTGGCGCTGGATCTGAAGGGTATAACCTAATTGCCAGCTGGGTTGTCGATCACCTTTCCCAATGGGGAGTGCAGCCTGCAGGCGAAAATAATAGCTATTACCAAATGTATCCTTGGCCCTACACCCAAGTGCTGTCGCCAGGTGAGGTGGAGCTAATCGTTATCCAGAAAGGAGATACCATAAGGAAACCATACACCATCCCCGATCAGTTTTTCCCGGGCTCAAATTCCGACTCGGGCGTTGTTGAGGGCGAGGTGGTTTATGTTGGGTTTGGGATATCTGCTCCCGAGTTGGGTTACGACGATTACATAGGGGGTTGATGTAAAGGGGAAAATTGTGGTGTTTGCCTCCGAGTCACCCGCCAAAAGCGATCACCACGATGTGGAAAAGTGGGTGCCATATAGCCTCCATCAGTATAAATTTAAGAATGCCTTAGAGAAAGGTGCTGCAGGAGTGCTTTACGTTGGAACCATTGCAAACCCCAGCATCCCATTTCAGGAAGGAATGGTATATGCTCATATTGGCGACGATGTGGTGAAGGATCTGTTCTTTGGTACTGGTAAAGAGTATGATGCGCTAAAGAGCAGGATTCACGAAACGATGAAACCTGCATCGATGAGCCTTAGGAAGAATGCGCGAATTGTTGCCCAAACAATACATCACCCCCACACCATCACCAGTAATGTGCTTGGCATTGTTGAGGGTAGCGACCCAGCTCTTAAGGATGAGGTTATTCTTGTTGGTGCCCATCTCGATGGGCAGGGAAACCCAGGTGTTTTGCTGCCTAGTGCTCTCGACAATGCAACTGGTGTGGCTAATCTTATGGAGGTGGCTAGAGCGTTGGCTCATCTACCCGAAAAACCAAAACGATCGGTTGCCTTTTTCTTTATTGGTGCCGAGGAAACTGGTCTGATTGGAAGCAGCTACTTTGTGAATAATCCTACAATTCCTAAAGAAAAAACGGTGTGCTTTATCAACCTCGATATGGTGGGTAATGGCAAGGGATTGGCTCTATGGGGTGCCGAAAGTTACCCACATATTCTTGAGGCATTCTCGAAAGCCAATACCGATTTTGTGCATCGTAGTTTTTCCTCCTCACCTGCACGGATACCACGTACCCGCCCCCGTAGCGATGCAGCAGTTTTTTTAAAGGCAGGGTATAGCGCTGTAAGCGTTGGTATCACCGAGAGGGTGATGCCGGTAAACTACCACCACCCCAACGATAAGCCTGAGCTAACCATTACCCCAGAAATTATGAAGGATGCATCGCAAATGTTGTTTCTTGGTCTGTGGAACCTAGCCAATAGGTAGGGGCTTTCGGGTAGATGGTTCTATCGTTGAGTTAGCTTGCAGAGAGGTAATCTTCTTATCTGATCAGTAAACATATTAACAGTCAATTGTTTTTTAAGGCAATTGACTGTTTCTTTGTATGTTTGTTAAGCCTTATTGATGTTATCGTTGGTGGCTTGTAACATATTGGTTATTAGTCTCGTTTAATGTCAATGTTAATGGTTCTTTGGGTGATTTTATGCTTCCATTTTTCAAAATAAATATAGAATCCTTAGCATCAGCACATACCGTAAAGCATTTTTGTTAAATTTGTATGCATTATCCAAACCCACAAGCTATATGAAAAAAATTACTTTACTAGTATTACCCTTGTTGCTTCTGTCTGCATTCTTTGTTGTTGGACAAACTGTAACCGATGTTGATGGGAATGAGTACCAAACACAGGTCATTGGAGGTCAGGAATGGATGGTTGAAAACCTAAGGGTAAGTAAATATAGGAATGGAGATGAGATTTTAACCAATCAAAGTTTAGTTCTGTGGAATAGTGCTACAGAAGGAATCTGGGCAAACTATGAGGATAACCCCACCAACGATGCCATTTATGGCAAACTCTATAACTGGTATGCAGTTCAAGATGAACGGGGTCTTTGCCCCACTGGTTGGCGAGTTCCCACCGATGATGATTGGCAACGGCTAGTGTATTTTATCGATGCTAAAGCTTGGGGGAACAACAATACCGTGGGTAGTATTTTGAAGTCCCGACGCCAGGTTAACTCTCCATTAGGAGGTGAGCATAGTACGAGCGAGCATCCTCGTTGGGATGAGCATAATAGCCGGTTTGGAACCGATGACTATGGTTTTGGAGTATTACCTGCAGGCGCCTTCACCTTGGCTGATGGTTTTGCCAATTTAGGCAAGTGGGCGTACCTGTGGAGTACTACATTAGGCACCGACGATCATGTTTGGGTTAGAACCATCCTGCATTCACATCGTGGTATGAGCCGATCATTATATCCCAAGGAGATGGGCTTTTCGGTTCGTTGTATTAAGGGCGCTGATCCCGTTGCCCAAGTTCCTCAGGTAACCACCAGTATTCCTACTGATGTTACCATATCGTCTGCAATCCTAGGTGGAGTTGTTACTTCCGATGGGGGCCTTTCGGTTACTGATAGGGGAGTGGTTTGGAGTACAGCGGAGAACCCAACTCTAGTTAATCATTTGGGACAGGCATCTATTGGTGTAGGTGTTGGTGCCTTTTCTAACCTAGCCGAAGGATTTACTGCAGGTCAATCGTATTGGGTAAGTGCTTACGCAACAAATGACGCTGGTACAGCCTATGGAATTCAGAAAAAGCTTGATATCCCATTGACAGCGAGTTTGCCCATAGTGAATACTGTTGATATTACAGATATTACATTTGAGGCGGCAAAATCGGGTGGCGAGATAGTTTCCAATGGTGCAGCACAAATCACTTCACGAGGGGTAGTTTGGAGTACGGAATCCAATCCTACCATCGATTCGTATCTTGGAATTACTTCTGATGGTGTTGGTAGTGGAAGTTTTGTTAGTAATCTTTCTGGATTAAATCCTGAAACCACATACTATTTACGTGCCTATGCAACAAATAGTGTGGGTACTACATATGGAAGTGAATTGCAATTTGAAACTACTAAGGAGGTAATTCTATATAACCTTACCCTAGATGTCAATCCACTAGGTACAGGCACGGCCATCGGCGCAGGCAGCTATGAGGCCGGCGAGGGCGTTGCCCTTGTTGCCACCCCCGAGGCGGGTTACCAGTTTGTAAACTGGACGCTCGAAGGCACCGAGATAAGCACCAGCGCAAGTTACACCTACACCATGCCCGAGGGTGACGTAACCCTTGTGGCTAACTTCGAGGCGATTCCCGCCACGCAGTACAGCCTAAGCATCATCATCAACCCTGAGGGTACAGGCACGGCCATCGGCGCAGGCAGCTATGAGGCTGGCGAGGGCGTTGCCCTTGTTGCCACCCCCGAGGCGGGCTACCAGTTTGTGAGCTGGACACTGGAAGGCACCGAGGTAAGCACCAGCGCAAGCTACACGTACACTATGCCTGAGAGCGATGTGACCCTTGTGGCCAATTTTGAAACGCTATCCTCTGTTGATGATGGTGATTCCTGCTCAGATGCACCCACCGTTACCGATTACGATGGTAATGTTTATAATACTGTTTACATAGGGGGGCAGTGCTGGATAAGGGAGAACCTTAAGACCACACATTATAGTAATGGTGATCCAATAGTTAAAGATACTGACTGGGGATCGGCGACAACAGGTGTTTACGGTGTATATTCTTTTGCCAGTATATCAGGCCTAAGTTCAGAGCAGGAGGTGCTAGATGCCTATGGAGCTCTTTATAACTGGTATGCGGTGGATGATGAGCGTGGTTTGTGCCCCACTGGCTGGCGTGTAGCAACAATCAGCGACTGGGATGCGCTTGGAAACTATGTCTCCAGTGTTGATCCCAATCAGGTCGGTAATCAGTTGAAGTCTTGTCGTCAATTGGGTCATCCAAGTGGCGGAGAGTGTGATGTTTCCGAACACCCACGTTGGAATTTTAATGCCACAAACAGTGGCGATGATCGTTTTAATTTTGGAGGATTGCCTGCCGGATTTAGGGACCAGAGCGGTAGTTTTCAACAGGTTGGAGCTGTGGAACTTTGGTGGACTGGAACCTCGTACGACGATGGGGCAGCTCATTATATTGAGATAAAGGTAAATGGCTCCGAAATGGTCAGCACTTTCCGTAATCCTAAAAATTATGGATCGAGTGTTAGGTGCATAAAGGAGTAAGTTTCCTTAATTAAAGAAGGGCCAAGCGCCTTGCATTTTAATGCTGTTAATTCTTTTTTTGTTAATTGATTAGAGCGTAGAGTAAATTATTCTCATAAATTTTTGTTATTCAAATTATCTTTTCTACTTTTGCAAGCCCAAAAAGTGTTGAACACTATAAATATTCAAACATAATGTACGCTATTGTAAACATTGCAGGACAGCAATTTAAGGTGCAGAAGGATCAAAAAATCTTTGTTCATCGCCTTGAGGCTGAGGAAGGCACCGAGATAAATTTCGACAAGGTTCTACTTGTTGATAATGAAGGCAAAGTAACCATTGGATCCCCAACCGTTGAGAACGCTAAGGTAACTGCCAAGGTTCTTGATCATGTTAAGGGTGATAAAGTTATCGTCTTCAAAAAGAAGAGACGTAAGGGTTACAAGGTGAAGAACGGCCATAGGCAGCAGTTCACCCAAATCCAAATCGGAGAAATTGTAGCATAACCGTATAAAAGATTTAGAAAATGGCACATAAGAAAGGGGCAGGTAGTTCCAACAACGGACGCGAATCAGAAAGCAAACGATTAGGCGTAAAACTTTTTGGCGGTCAGGTATGCAAAGCGGGTAATATCATCGTTCGCCAAAGGGGAACCAAGCATAATCCAGGTCAGAATGTGGGTATGGGGAAAGATCATACCTTGTTTGCACTTGTCGATGGAACCGTTGCGTTCCGCAAAAAGGCCGAGAACAAATCGTACGTTTCAGTTATTCCAGCAGAAAGCTAGTTTTTTGCATACTTTCAGTATAAAAATCTCCTGCAGCTTACCTGAAATGTGTAAGTTCAGGGGATTTTTCTTTAATAATACCTACCAATATGCTTACGCTTAAACAAATCCACGAAAACAAGGAGGAGGTGATTGCCCGTCTCCTAATAAAAAACTTCGATGCAAAAGAGCTTGTTGAGAAGGTGATAAGCCTTGATGGCGAACGTAAATCGTTGCAAGGACAGCTTGATTCGTTGTTGGCTAAGCAGAACGCTTTGTCGAAAGAGATAGGCAATATGTTTAAGCAGGGCAAGGCTAGTGACGCGGAGACTGCCAAGCAAAGGGTATCGAGTCTAAAGGAGGAGTCAAAGCAGCTATCGCAACATATGGTCGAGGTGGAGAAGGAGCTAGCCGATACCTTGGTTAAGATTCCAAACCTGCCCCATCCATCGGTTCCCCAAGGGAAATCGGCCGATGATAATGTTGAGGTACGTGCGGGTGGAACAGTTCCATCGCTCCATCAAAATGCAAAACCCCATTGGGAATTGGCCAAAGATTTCGATATCATCGACTTTGAACTGGGTGTGAAAATCACTGGAAGCGGTTTCCCTGTGTATAAAGGCAAGGGAGCCAAGCTACAACGTGCGCTTATAAACTTTTTCTTGGAGGAGAATATTGCCGCCGGCTACCGCGAGTTTATGCCACCCCTAATGGTGAACGAGGATTCAGCCTACGGCACTGGCCAGCTACCCGATAAGGAGGGCCAGATGTACCATGCAGTGGCCGATAACTTTTACCTTATTCCCACGGCTGAGGTGCCGGTAACCAATATCTTTAGAGATGTTATTCTAAATGCTTCTGATTTTCCAATAAAGCTAACGGCATACACCCCTTGCTTTCGTCGCGAGGCGGGATCATACGGAAAAGACGTTCGTGGCTTAAACCGCTTACATCAGTTTGATAAGGTGGAGATTGTGCAGGTGCAGCATCCAAGCAAGTCATACGAAAGTTTAGATGAGATGGTGGCGCACGTAGAGGGAATCCTTACGAAGCTGGAGCTACCCTACCGCATAGTCCGTCTTTGCGGTGGCGATATGAGCTTCACATCGGCCTTAACCTACGATTTTGAGGTTTACTCGGCAGCGCAAGAGAAGTGGCTCGAGGTAAGCTCCGTTTCCAACTTCGAGTCTTTTCAAGCAAACAGGCTAAAGCTTCGCTATCGCGAGGAGGGCGAAACCCGGAACCAGCTTGCACATACGCTAAATGGCAGTTCCTTAGCATTACCAAGGGTATTAGCCGCATTGCTAGAGAATAACCAGGATGAG
>JAVERU010000174.1:0-4626 GCA_034006965.1 Tenuifilaceae bacterium | reverse complement strand
ATTTTTGCTGTGGCAAGCTATTTCCGGGCGGAGGGAGTGCATGTGCACATCGACTCAACCTCCCCCCCGAGAAGCGCGCTGGGGGGCTCGTCCGTAGCCGCCGTGGCACTGGTCGCCGCGTTTGACGCGGCCTGTTGCGCCATCGAAAAACGGCCGCAAATGAATCCATCGCAAATCGCACGATTGGCGCACGCCATTGAGGAAAGCGTGGCGGGGGTTCCCTGCGGGACTCAGGACCAATTGGCGGCCGCCTTTGGCGGTGTCAATGCCTGGTATTGGCGATATGGCCCGGACGGCCCATTTTTCGAGCAGCGCGCCCTTGCGCCGGAAATGGCCGGCATGATGGAAAAACGCCTGCTAGTCGCCTACTGCGGCATCCCGCATGAATCAAAGGATGTCAATTCCCGCTGGGTGCGGCAGTTTCTGGCCGGAGACACGCGGGATAACTGGGCAAGCATCGTGACGCTGGTCCATCGGTTTGAACAGGCCTTACGCACCATGAATATGGACGAGGCCGTTGCCGCCATGAACCGGGAGATGGCCCTTCGAAAAGAAATGACACCGGATGTTTTGGATGATATCGGAAACAAACTGGTAACAGCGGCCCTTGAAACCGGTTGCGGCGCCAGAATTTCAGGCGCCGGCGCGGGCGGTTGTATCTGGGCGCTGGGTGAACCCGAGCGCATGCGCCGGTTGCGCACTGAATGGCACCGGATTGCCGGTGCCCGGCAAGACGCCCGCCTGCTCGATGCGGGCATTGACATGCGCGGTGTTATGATAGAAACCGGGGGCTGCACGGCCATCCCGGAAAATGACGAGGTTTATTAATGAACTTTCAAGATGTTATTTTAACACTGCAATCCTATTGGTCCAAAAAAGGATGCTTGCTGGTTCAGCCCTACGATCTGGAAGTGGGGGCCGGCACCTTCCATCCGACCACCCTGCTCAAAGCCATCGGTCCGGAGCCGTGGCGGGTCGCCTATGTGCAACCCTCCCGCCGCCCGACGGATGGCCGTTACGGCGAAAACCCCAACCGGTTGCAGCATTATTATCAGTTTCAGGTGATGTTAAAGCCCTCCCCCACGGATGTCCAGCAATTGTATTTGGAAAGCTTGAAAGCCCTGGGCGTGGATCCGCTGGCCCACGATATCCGCTTTGTGGAGGATGACTGGGAGTCTCCCACGCTGGGCGCCTCAGGGCTTGGCTGGGAGGTCTGGCTGGATGGCATGGAGATCACCCAGTTTACGTATTTTCAACTGGCGGGCAGCATCGAGTTGTCCCCGATTCCCGTGGAAATCACCTACGGTCTGGAGCGTATCACCATGTACTTACAGGGCGTCGATAATGTCTATGATCTGAAATGGAACGATTCGGTCACCTATGGCCAGGTATACCATCAGCAGGAAGTGGAGCAATCGACCTATAATTTTGAGAAGGCGGACGTGAAAAAACTCCTTGGTTTTTTTAACGCCTATGAAGCTGAATCCAAGCAACAGATCGATTCGGGCCTTGTGGTGCCAGCATATGAATACTGCCTTAAGTGCTCCCACACCTTTAACCTGCTCGATGCACGAGGGGCCATCAGCGTCACGGAGCGAACCGGATATATCGCCAGAATCCGGAATATGGCGCGGTTATGCGCGGAAAAATATCTTCAGCAGCGAGAGAAGATGGGCTTTCCGTTGGTCAGAGAAAAAGGCGATGGAGTCTAACATACAAGCAAAAGCATGCATCTTTGGCAATGCTACATCAACCATCTTTCAGCTATTAGCTATCAGCTATCAGCTATTAGCTATCAGCTATCAGCTATCAGCTATCAGCTATCAGCTATCAGCTATCAGCTATCAGCTATTAGCTATCAGCTATCAGCTATCAGCTATCAGCTATTAGCTATTAGCTTCCGGCAAAGCCGGCAGGGGTAGGCATGAAACGGTTATTATTCGAGATAGGCGCGGAGGAAATTCCGGCGGGGTATATTGAGCCGGCGTTAAAGGCGCTGCAGGAAAATTTGCTCAAAAAATTGACACACGCACGCATCGATCACGGCGCGGCAACCACCTTCGGAACGCCCAGGCGGCTTGCGGTAAGTGTGGCGGATGTGGCGGAAAAACAAACCCCGGTCACGACGGAAGTCATGGGGCCGCCGGAGAAAGTCGCCTTTGACGCAACAGGGCAGCCCACCATGGCAGCCCGAAAATTCGCTGAAAAAGTGGGGCTAAGCGTCGCGGAACTCGGCGTAACCGAGACACCCAAAGGCCGATACTTATGCGCCGTGACTGCCGATGCCGGAAAATCCACCGAAACCTTATTGGAAACGATATTGCCGGAGCTCATCACGGCCATTCCCTTTCCCAAGACCATGAAATGGGCGGATAAGCAGGTTCTCTTTGCCAGGCCCATTCACTCTATTCTGGCCCTTTTTGGTACGAAAGTGGTCTCGTTCTCTTTTGCCGGTCTTCAAAGCGACGCCTGGACGTGGGGCCACAGCATCATGCGCCGGGAACAAATACCCGTGCCTTCTCCGGAAGCCTATGTGGATATTCTGAGAGAAGCGGACGTCATCGCGGATATCACCGAGCGTAAAAACAGGATTATCGACGAAATTCAGCGCTGCGCCGAAAAGGTGGGCGGCCGCGTGCTGCCGGACGAAGCCCTGCTGGATATTGTCACGCAGCTCGTGGAATGCCCCCTGCCGGTGGTGGGTAATTTTGATGCCGGATACCTGGAGTTGCCCGGGGAAATACTGATTACCGCCATGCGGGAACACCAGAAATACTTCGCGATAATTGATGCCTCCGGAAGCCTGATGCCGCATTTCATCGCCATCAACAACACCCGAACCAGGGACGTGGCGCTGTCCGTCAGAGGCCATGAGCGCGTCCTGCGCGCTCGGCTTGAAGATGCCCGGTTTTTTTACCGCACCGACCGGGCCGTAGCCCTTGAGACCTGGGTCTCGCGCCTTAACAACGTGCTTTTTCAGGCAAAGCTCGGCTCGGTGTACGATAAGGTGGTTCGCATCGGCAAAATTGCAGAATACCTGACCGCGCAACTCCCCTGCCCGCCGGAAACCGCCGCCCATGCGATTCGGGCTGCCTTTCTGTGCAAGGCGGATCTGATGAGTCAGACCGTGGGGGAATTTCCGAAATTGCAAGGCATCATGGGCCGCGTGTACGCGCTGGCGGCCGGTGAACCTGCTGCCGTGGCAACCGCGATCGAGGAACACTACCAGCCCACCTATTCCGGCGGCGCCCTGCCCCAGAGTCTTGCCGGTGCCGTTGTGGCAATTGCGGATAAAATCGATACCATCTGCGGATGTTTCAGCGCGGGTCTGATTCCCACGGGCGCGGCGGATCCTTATGCCCTGCGCCGCCAGGCAATCGGCATCATTCAGATTCTGCTCGAAAGGAATGTTTCCGTTTCATTGATGGCGCTGATTCAAACCGGAACAGCCCTTTTCTCTTCCACCGCCGATCAGAATTCCGCCGAAACCGCGCAAAAGGTGTATGATTTTTTCAGCGGCCGCATGACCCACCTGCTCTCGGATTTAGGCTACTCCAGGGATGTGGTCGCCGCGGTCACCAGCGTGACGGTGGACCATGTTCCCAATGTGTGGAACCGGGTACGCGCGCTTGAGAAATTAAAGGCCGAACCCGACTTCGAGCCCCTGGCCATCGCCTTCAAGCGCGTGGTCAATATCATCAAAAAATCGGATACCGCTGTCGGCGCCGCGCTGAATGAGGGGCTTTTCGAGGCCCCCTGCGAAGGGGATCTTTTGAACGCATTCAAAAAGGTTCGTGCTCAAGTCGCCGATAACCTAAATAACCATTGCTTTGAAGAGGCGCTGCGGCAAATCGCTTCCCTGCGTGGTGCGGTCGATGCCTTTTTTGACGGCGTCATGGTCATGGCGGAAGATGAAACCATCCGCGCCAACCGCCTGGCCCTTTTGGGCCAAATCTCGGATCTATTCGCCATGTTTGCAGATTTTTCAAAACTATCAACGTAAACGGAGAAGGAGGAAATAATGCCGTTCGATGCCGAAAAAGATAAAATGCTCAAAAAATGGCGCTGTGAGGAAACCGGTTTGGTGGTTTCCATCAATCAATATGGAGATGGAGAACCCAAGGTGCAGATCGGCCCCCGCGTCATCATCAAGAAAAACGGTGAGGAAAGCCAGCGGAAATCCGGCCGCTTGTCCATTGAGGATTTGTCGTGGTTTTACACGATCATTGATGAAGTAAAGGATGAGCTGTCCGCGCTGGCAGGCCCAGAGTGATCCGTTTGACATGCTGAACGACACGACCGCCATCGTTAACCCGGAATCGCCCGAAGGCAGCCCGCCGCTGCCTTCCCTTGCCGTAATGGTCGGCAGCTTGCCGGATCTGACGACGCTGTGCGGTTGTACCGGCCTGAATAAAGCCGGCTTTAAATCGTTGATCACCAGCCGGCTTTATACCAATGAGGCAAGAACGTTTGCCCTAACCGGACCGATCATCGGCGCGCCCTATGCCGTGATTCTGCTTGAAACCCTCATCGCCCGGGGCGCCCGAACCATCCTCTTTCTCGGCTGGTGCGGCGCCATCTCTCCGAAGGTGAACATCGGCGACGTCATCGTCCCCACCGCCGCCG
>JAVERU010000173.1:0-4642 GCA_034006965.1 Tenuifilaceae bacterium | reverse complement strand
CTCTTTGCGTTTCGAATCCTCTCTTTTGATAACCGCTTATTAAAACGCTAAACTCGCAACTAAACAATCAACTCCTCATGTATTGGCGCTGACAGGAGCTGCGCACGCTGTCAGGTCAATCAGTCAAGCAACTAATCCTCTACGGTCACTTCGACAGTTCGACTAGCTCACTGCATCGCAAGCTCAATGACCAGTACCCGCTACTCGAAACTCGCAACCTGCAACTCATCACTCAATCATCAATTCACTCAATCATCAATTCCCGAAAATTGACGCTGCCAAGTCAATCAACCAATCAACCAATCAACCAATCAACCAATCAACCAATCAACCAATCAACCAATCAACCAATCAACCAATCAAAAAATCCTTTTTGACGCTGACTGCTTGCCTACCTTTGGTAGGTTTGCCTGCCCTTTGGACATAGCCGTCAAGCTAAGCACTTTTCAATACCCTCGTAGAGCCTGCCTGGCTGGCAGACAGGGGTTGATAGCGATTGGGTTTAAATAGCAAAACCTAAAGCACCCCTGCCTTACTGCCGAAGGCAGGCAGGCCGTAGGGCGTGCAATAGATATTAGTATCCCTTATTGCGCACCAGCCTGCGGCAGGCAGGTCTACGAAGCGCTTAAAATCATTTGTATTAGTCTCTTCAATCGCTATATGCCCTCTACGAGGGCTATAGTATTAATATTCTGTATAAACCAATCAAAAGAATTGTTTTTATTTATTTGTTTTGTGTCCTTAGCTTGACGGCTATGGCCCTTTGGAAGGGAGCTTCGCACCCTGTCTCCGACAGGCAGGGCTGTCAACCTGCCTGCCTGCATTCTCCTGTGGTCGGGTGGACCGGCAAAGGCAGGGTCAATCGTCAATTAACCCCTCCCCACCTAATCGTTGGGTTATAATACAATTCCGCTCCACGGAGCTGTAGGGGCAATGAAATATTATTGCTAAAAACCTGCCCTGTTCCAAGGCCCTGAACCATTGATATGCCATGCGTAAAAACCCATTGCGATATGGCGTTTAGCCCAACATTGCTTTCCAAAGCCGATGTGGCCCACCAACCAACATTTTGGCCTTTGGCCAACGATATCCACTCGTTGCTCATTTCGAGCCCACCAATAAGGCTGGGTTTTAGGATTATGTACTGCGGTTGTATATGCGTGAGCAGCTTGCCTTTTGATGTTGAGTCGGTAATTCCAATTAGCTCCTCATCCAAGGCAATAGGGATTGGAGAGTCGGAACAGATACGAGCCATCTCGTCCCACTGCCCAGCCCCAATGGGCTGCTCAATAGAATGGATATGATAATCGGAAAGCCTTTGCAACCGCTCCATTGCATCCCGTGGCGAAAATGCTCCATTGGCATCGAGGCGTAGCTCAAGATCGTTGGGAGAAAACTCATTCCGTATGCTTTTCAGAAGGGAAATTTCCTCATCGAAGCTCAGTGACCCCACCTTAAGCTTCAGCACCCTAAAACCGCTACTTAGCTTTTCAAGGATACGAGCCTGCATTTCGGCTTTTGTTCCCATCCAAATAAGCCCGTTTATGGGAATGCCGCGGTTACCCGATGTAAAATCGGAAGGGAAAAGAATACCGCTTTCCTCATTTTTTAAATCGAGCAGCGCGGTCTCTAATCCGAAACGAATTGAGGGAAAATCCTTAAGATCGGAGAGGCTGGGGATTGCGCCAGCATTTATATCATCTACAACCTCCTGAATCTTCTGCTCATAACCATCGGGGTACTCGGGATTTAAACCCGGAATAACCGAACACTCACCAACGCCCGTTTTACCATGGTTGGAAATAACAAAAAACCACGATGGCTTGCTGCGCAATGTGCCCCGAGAGGTTTGACCAGGATTTATAAATTGAAAATCGATTCTCTTTAAGGCTGCCCTAATCATCATTATAATCTTACAAAATCATTCCAACGCCAAAAGTAACCGTGAAGATGAATGTTGCAATAGCCAATCGTTTTAGCTCTGGGTACAAATCGGCAGGATTTGAATAGCTGAATACTGCTAACAGATTGCTTATGAATAACGGAAAAGCAAGAACGAAAAGGAATTGGTAAGCAGAATGGTAGTTGAAAATTACAAATACTGGCCCCAGTAGGGCCGAAACAACAATCAGTATTAAATGGTAATACTTTGCTTTGCGATTGCCTAGCCACACCACCATAGTTCTTTTGCTGGCAGCCTTATCGCTCTCGTAATCGCGCAAATTGTTTAAGTTAAGAACACCCGTGCTAAGCAATCCTATGGCTGCAGCAGGCATGATGTGCCAAGGATTAAATGCTCCTGTATGCAGAAAGTGCGTTCCTATAACCCCAGCTAGCCCAAAGAATAGGAACACAAAGATATCGCCCAGCCCTCTGTAACCGTATGGATTTTTGCCAACCGTGTATTTAATGGCGGCAACAATGGCAATAATTCCTAATACAAGGAAAATGAGTACAACTGCAATATCTTTTCCTTTAGTGCCAAAATAAATAAGCAGTACGCCGGAAATAAAAGCCAAAGCAATATTCACCAGTAACCCTTTTTTCATTTGCTTGGGAGATATCTGGCCGCTTTGCACCATCCGCTGTGGCCCTACTCGACTATTGTTATCGACCCCGCTTTTAAAGTCGCCATAGTCGTTTGCGAAATTTGAAAGCACTTGCAGCAGAAGCGTTGTGGTTGTGGCAAGGATAAATACGCTCCACCGGAAGTTTCCATCTGCCCAAGCCAAGAAACTTCCCATAAGTGGACTTGACACTGCCAAAGGCAGTGTTTTTAGTCGTGCAGCTTCAATCCATGCTTTTACATTGCTCATCATTACAACTTGTTATGGAAACCTTGGATATTTTTTAAAATCGGGGTCGCGCTTCTCGAGAAAGGCGTGCTTACCCTCCTGTGCCTCCTCGGTAAGGTAGTAAAGCAGGGTGGCATTTCCGGCTAGTTCCTGTATGCCGGCCTGACCATCGAGCTCGGCATTAAGCCCCATCTTAATCATTCGAAGCGCCAAGGGGCTACGCTTCATCATCTTTTTGCACCACTCCACGGTGGTATCCTCAAGCTGATCGAAAGGCACCACCTTATTCACCATTCCCATATCGCGCGCCTCCTCGGCGGTGTACTGGTCGCATAGGAACCAAATTTCACGCGCCTTCTTCTGCCCCACGTGTCGTGCTAGGTACGATGATCCAAAGCCAGCATCGAAGCTACCAACCTTAGGGCCAGTTTGCCCAAAAATTGCATTGTCGGATGCTATGGTTAAATCGCATACCACATGCAAAACGTGACCGCCGCCAATGGCATAGCCATTAACCATTGCAATTACGGGTTTGGGTAACGAGCGTATTTGCCGTTGCAAATCGAGCACATTCAAGCGAGGAACGCCATCTTTCCCAACGTATCCGCCAATGCTCTTAACATTCTGATCGCCCCCACTACAAAAAGCCTTATCGCCCTCACCGGTTATGATAACCGTAAAGATATCATCGTTCTCCCTGCAAATCACCATGGCATCCTTCATCTCCTGAATGGTATCGGGGGTAAATGCATTATAGTACCGTGGACGGTTTATGGTGATTTTGGCAATGCCTTCGAAGATTTCAAATTTTATTTCGCTGTACTCTTTTAGGGTTGACCAGGTCCTTTTCATACTACTTGCTGTTAAGGTATTTAAAGTATTGCTTATATGTTTCGGCAGATGTACTGCCCGATGTATCAATATGTATAACAACAGTGCTGCTGTTTGGTTTAAACGATTGGTGTAAAGCATCACTTAACGAGTCAAGACTATTTGCAAACAAATAGTTAACACCATAGGATGAACAAATATCTTTGATTTTGACCCGATGTGGCGCCTCAACAAAGGGGCAAATTTTATCCACCTCTGGGCCCGAATCGATCACCCGAAAGATATTTCCACCTCCGTTATCCATAACAATGATGAGGAGATTTTTGGGGAGATTATTATTCCATAGCCCGTTCGAATCGTACAGAAAGGCTAAATCGCCAACTAGCAGAACGTTTAGCTTATCGGTAGCTGCTGCAGCACCTGCTGCTGTAGAGATGCATCCATCGATACCCGAGGTTCCTCTATTGGAGAAGTAGGTAATATCGGTACGAGAACTAAACAGCTGAGCATACCTAACAGGCGTGCTGTTTGCCAAATGTAGGTTGATGTTTGAGGGTAACATATCAATAACACTAGCCCAAGCTGTTAAATCGGTAAAGTCAGCCGATTTTATAAACTCTTCATGGCGTATCTCGCTCTGCCTTTTGACATTCTGAGCAAACAGTGAATACTCACTATTTGGAGAACCAACCTTTGAAACCTTACTAAAAAACTTCTCGGGTTTTACTCTAACATTCAGGCTAAGCGATTGAAATGTATCAATAAACATATCGTTCTCATCGATATGCCAATGTTCCTGTGGGGAGTACTGGCGTAGATATTTTTTAAGCCTTTTAGATATTATGGATCCACCAAGGGTAACAACCAAATCGGGGCGAAAATCCTCAAACTGCTCGTTAGTGAGCGAGGCCATGAACCGATCGGGCGAATCGATAAAGTTATCGCCACTCAAATTGGATAAGTTCTCAGCCAAAACAACCACCTCGTGGTTGCTCGCCATCAGCCCCAATACGCTT
>JAVERU010000172.1:0-4645 GCA_034006965.1 Tenuifilaceae bacterium | reverse complement strand
TGCCTTTGGCAATATGGCTCGAGTCGCCCCTTACAACCCCTCCTATAATGGCATCCTTTGGGAAGTTTATGTCCTTAATTTTGCCACGGGTCACCAGCGAGTTAGGCTTGACAATGAACTCTAAAACCTCGGCATCGCTTCCGGTTAGGCATTTAATAGCCGAAACCTCTGTGCTCATGGTGTACCTAAATATTCGGCTGGCGGTGATAAGCTTCTTGTTGATTACCGTATCGATCCCCATGCTCTCGGCCAGCTTAATGTAGTCGAGGTTCTCTACCTCGGCAATGGTTTTTTTCACCCCCATCCGCTTGGCGGCAAGGCAGGTTAAGATATTGGTTTCGGAATTACCGGTTACAGCAATAAAGGCATCCATATAGGGTAAGCCCTCTTGCATGAGCAGCTCGGTGTCGCGACCATCGCCATTAATTACAAGGGTATTCTTAAAAAAGTTGGCCAGCTTTACGCTTTTATCCCTATCCTGCTCAATGATTTTGATGTTAACATCCTTTTCAAGATCGTAGGCAATTCGAATACCTATGCGTCCCCCGCCTATAATCATAAGGTTATGCACCTCGATGTTCTTCTTGCCTGAGTACTCAAGCATTTCCTGCACCCCACTCTTATTGGTTATAACGTACACCAAGTCGTTCACCTTAAACTGATCGCTTCCATGGGGTATAATCGTTTCGCCTTCGCGGGCTATAGCCACGGCTCTAAACTCTAAATCTTTTTTATCCTTAATGGTTTGAAATAGGGTTTGGTCAATCACCGGAGCGTCCTCCTCAAGCCTAAAAACGGCTAGCGAAAGTTTTCCTCCAGAGAAATCGACAAACTCGGTAGAACTAGTATGCCCCAGCAGGCTAATCACCTCCCTGGCCGCTAGCTTCTCGGGGTATATTAGCGAGTCGACACCTAGGTTAAGAAACAGCTCCTTGTTGTTGGGTAGTAAATACTCATTGTTATCGATACGAGCAATTACCTTCTTGGCACCTAACTTTTTGGCAAGCGTTGCGCTTAGGATATTGGCGTTCTCGGAGCTAGTTACGGCAATGAATAAATCGGCCTTCTTTACGTTGGCCTCTTTAAGCCCAGATATGGTGGTTGCAGACCCCTCAACCACAATTAAATCGGCACTTGAAGTGAGCTGAGCCAACTTTTGCGTATCGGGATCAATCACAACAATATCATGATATTCAATCGATAGCATTTTGGCCAAATGTGTCCCTACCTCTCCCGCACCGGCAATAATAATGTTCATAGTTTCCTTTTATCGAAAATAAGCTGCAAAGTAAAATCAAATGTTGATGATATACACCATAAAAAGGTTGAAAACGTATCAAGCTTATTAACTTTTAATCAACAGGGTTTAGGTAAAAATCATCAGCATCCTCTAAAACAGGAAAACTCTGCCGAAAAGCCTTAAGCTCTGCCATGGTAAGCTCACCCTGCACTATCCCTTCGGCGCCGGGTAAAATAGCTGCAATGGTTTGTCCTGCCGATCCAACCAGTTGACTATCGCCCGTGTAGTAAATACCCAACCCATCGTTACCTACTCGGTTTGACGCTGCCATATAGCACTGGTTCTCGATGGCACGTGCCTTTACTAATGTAGTCCAAATATCGCGGCGCGCTCCCGGGAAGTTTGCCACATTTATTATCAGATCGTAATCGCCCTTGCTGCGGGTCCAAACCGGGAAACGAACATCGTAACAAATTTGGGGAAGAATTCGCCAGCCCAGGTGCTCGAACACCAACCTCTCCTTGCCAGGGGTGTACTTTAGGTTCTCGTTGGCAAAGGTAAACAGATGCCTCTTATCGTACTCGAAGCAAGTTCCATCGGGGGTAACAAAGTGAAAACGATTGTAAAACCTACCTTTCTCGGAAACGATGTAACTGCCGCAAATGGCATATCCTCTGCTCCTGGCCTGTTGCGCCATCCACTTATATGTACCCCCTTTTGGCTCTTCGGCCATTCTCTCAGCATTCATTGAAAATCCCGTAGTAAACATCTCGGGCAGCACTACAATATGAGGTTTACCCTCGATTGTGTCGAGCAAGCGAGCTAAATGCTGAATATTACCCTTAACCTGCTCCCATAGCAAGTTGGCCTGAACGATGGCCACGTTTAACCTATCGACAATCATAGCATTTTTTGTTTAGCAGCAAATATAACATTTAAAATTACGCTCAAAAATTATAAAAGACAAACATATCAACCCCTATTAATTATATCAAATTGCTACCTTTATGATTCCAAGATTTTATCAGCATTAATATGTCGGAACTTATAGTTTATAAAGCCTCTGCTGGGTCGGGCAAAACATACCGGCTAGCCGCCGAGTACATTAAGCAGCTAATTAAAAACCCCGAAAGCTACAAAACGATACTAGCTGTAACCTTTACCAATAAGGCCACGGCCGAGATGAAGGGGCGTATTCTCAAAGAACTTTTCAACATATCACAGGGTGATCAGTCGAGCATTGGCTCGGAGGTTGCACAGGCACTCCAGCTTGGCCATAGTGATTTAAAGGCAAGGGCACAGCAATCGCTCTCGCTCATACTGCATGACTATGGCCGCTTCTCGATTAGCACCATCGATAGCTTTGTGCAAAGGGTTATTCAGGCTTTGCTTTGGGAGATTGGTGAGCAGGGTGGCGTTGATATTGAACTAGATAACGTGCCCGTGCTTGAGCATGCCGCCGATAACCTGCTTGACTCGGCAGCAACAATTGACGAGCTGCTGAAATGGCTCACCACCATGGGCTATGCCCAATTAGACGAGGGCAAAAGTTGGGATGTGCGCCATAAGCTGGTTGAGCTGGGCAAGCAACTCTTTTCAGAGAAATTCAGGCTAATGAGCCATGAGGATGTTGAAAAATTTACCGACCGGGAAAGGGTGAACCTGCTTAAAATTAAGCTGAGTAAGCTAACCAACGACTCTCTATTGGAGTTGAAAACATTAGGTAGTTCTGTTTTCGATGAGCTAGCAAAGCGCACAATCGCTCCAGAGTCTTTTACCTATGGATATATTGGAGTAATGGGATACTTCAGAAAAATAGCACAAATCGATAGCAGTGCCGATGAACTGCCACTCCCCGATGGGCAAAGAGTGCAGAAAGCAATGAACGATACAACTGGCGAGGACTGGGTAAGTAAATCGACTTACCAAAACAAGGTAGAGTTTGATCCAATTGGCAACGTAATTCGCGAGGTTTTACACCCAATGCTAGTAAAAATTGCAGAGCTAGTTAACCACAGAAATGCCGAGTACATATCGGCCAAACTTATCTTAAAAAACCTTGAGAACTTAGCCCTTATTGGCGACCTTTGGGCTAAGGTAAGGGAGCTATCGCGTGAAGAGGGGTTCTTGCTGCTTAGCGATAGCGGCCACCTATTAAAGGAATTTGTGAAAGAATCGGATGCTCCGTTTGTATACGAAAAAGTGGGCACGCGGTACGATATGTATATGATTGACGAGTTTCAGGACACCTCCGAGGTGCAATGGCACAACTTCCGTCCGCTTATTGAGAATAGCCTATCGCAAGATTTTTTCAGCATGATCGTGGGCGATGTTAAGCAATCGATATACCGTTGGCGAAATGGTGATTGGAGTATTTTGGCAAGCGGAGTGGCCAACGACTTTGCGCATTACGGGACCAATGAGATTGCGCTTAAAACGAACTGGCGAAGCCTAAAAAGTATTATCGAATTCAACAACTGCTTTTTTCAAAAAGCCAAGGAGATTGCGGCGCAACAGATTGAGATTAAAGCCAATGATGAAAATACAAGTCACTTGAAAGAACAAGTGGAAAAAGCCTACGCCGATGTGGAGCAAAAGGCCAACGAGAAGCCAGGTGATTTGCCTGGTTACGTTGAGGTTAACTTTTTTGAGCATAAGAAGAATAGCGACCGCGATGAGACCCTATCGAATCATGTACCCAAGCTAATTACCGAGCTACAAGAACGTTACAAGCTAAGGGATATAGCCATACTTGTGCGCACCAAAAGCGATGGGCAAAGGATTGCCACCATGCTGCTTGAACATAACCGAGCCCAGCCCAGCCCAGCCAAGCGAATTGCATTTGTGAGCCAGGAAGGGCTTCAGCTAAAAACATCGCTAGTGGTAAGGCTAACCATTGCTGCCCTCAGACTGGTGCAGGACTCATCGAATGCGATAGCCATGAGGGTGCTGGCCAAAGAGCTGGCAACCCTTAGCACCGAAACTGTTACGAGCTGGCATGCACATTTCACCACCGAGGTTACCAATGCCGAGGCCGATTGGCTAAGCTCACTTAATACCCGTCCGTTGCAAGAAGTTTTTGAAGCCATTGCCCAGCGATACAACTTGTTCTCCGTTAAGGGCGAACTGGCACATCTAGCCGAGCTGCATGAAAATATTGCTGCCCTAGGCAGCAGGGGGGGCAGCGATGTTAACCGATTTTTGCAGTGGTGGGACGAACACAGCGAAGCCCTTTCACTATCGGTTCCTGAGAACAGCAACGCAGTATCTATCCTCACCATACATAAGGCGAAAGGGCTTCAATTCCCAGTAGTCATTGTACCATATGCGGGTTGGGACTTTCGTGGGAAAGCGAACCAGCCGTTGCTATGGGTAAGTTCCCCCCATGAACCGTTCAACCTGCTA
>JAVERU010000171.1:0-4648 GCA_034006965.1 Tenuifilaceae bacterium | reverse complement strand
TCTTCGGCGGCGATAGCATTCGTGGCTTTATTTTCGGTCTAATAATTGGTGTAGTTGTAGGTACGTTCTCATCACTATTCCTTGCTTCGCCATTAGCATACGATATTAGCGAATGGACTGCCAAAAGAGCGGAGAAAGCATTGCCTACCAAAAAGAAAAAATAAATCTTCTTTTGAAATAAATTTAAAATCCTGCGGCTAGCTCCGCAGGATTTTTTTTGTAGTTTTGTGGCAAACCAAATATGTGCGCAATGCTCTTATTTATTGGTGGCACGGAGATTATACTAATAGTCATTGTTATACTTCTGCTTTTTGGATCAAAGAAAATCCCTGAGGTGGCTCGTGCCATAGGTAAAGGATATCGAGAGTTTCAGAAAGCAACTGAAGATATTAAGCGCGAACTTTCCGATTTAGATGTTGAACCAAAATCAACCAAACCACAAAGGGAGTCGGCACCAAAGGAAAATGAGCATAACGCTTCCGATATCCCATAGAAAATAAAGATTTGATTTATAGGCGATTTATATAAAAAATGGCGTATCTTTGCAGCCATTTTTTACATACATCAATCAGTTTTAAGAGTTCTTAACCAGTACATTGTAAATGAAAGAGAAAGAGAAATTCGGAAAGAAACCCGTGAGGCGGAGTACGTCCGACGAAAAAGAGTCAGCCAAAGTGTATAAACCCCGCACGGCTAGACCATCAGGGACTAATCCCACAAAGAGTAATCCTTCAGAGGATCAGGAGTCCAGCTACACACCCACCGAACGCAGAAAGAAACCCGATTTTAAAGAGAAGCGTGAGCGCGAAGATCGACGTGACTCGAAGCGTCAGCCTAGAAGAGATGATAGGAGTTCAGACTCATCGAGAACCTATATGCCTCGTACCCTTAAATCAAAATCCATTGGAAAGGATGCTCCCAAGCGCGAGCGATCCGATGAAGATTTTGAGCCAAGACCCGAGAAAAGGGATAGCGGAAAGAAAAGTTTTTACGAGGATAAATATTCCAAACCAAAATTTGAAAGACCTACCAAGGAGAAATTCGAAAAACTTTCGAGGGATAAGTATGCAAAATCGTCCAGCGATCGGTTCTCCAAGCCAAAGTCAAATAGGTTTGCCAAGCCCGATTTCGAAAGCAAACCAAAGCCAACCAAACGTTTCTCAACACCACCTGAGATTGAGAATGAGCTAAGGACCGATAAGGATGGTTTTATTAGGTTGAATAAATACATTGCCAATTCGGGTTTATGTAGCCGTCGCGAGGCCGACGAGTTTATTGCAAAGGGCCAAATCACGGTGAATGGGATAGAGGTTCGCGAGCTGGGCACAAAGGTGAAGCTTACCGATGAGGTGCGCTTTAAGGATAAAGCGCTGGATCCCGAAAAAAAAGTTTACATCCTACTCAATAAGCCAAAAGATTACGTTACTACCGTTGAGGATCCAAATGCCACCCGTACAGTAATGGATCTAATTGAAGGAGCCTGCGAGCAAAGGGTGTATCCCGTTGGCCGTTTAGACAGAAACAGTACCGGTTTATTGCTTTTCACCAACGATGGTGAGCTTACCAAGCAGCTAACACACCCTAGCTTTATGAAGCGCAAGGTTTATGAGGTTGGCCTCGACCGAAATGTTGCTCCTCAGGATATGGAAGCTATACTTAAAGGCCTCGATTTTGATGGGGAGATAGTTGCTGCAGATGCCATTGAGTATGCCGACGAACGCGATAAATCAATAGTTGGTATCGAGATCCACTCAGGGCAGAATCGAATTGTACGCCGTATGTTCGAGAAGTTGAACTATCGAGTGGTAAAACTCGACCGGGTATACTTTGCCGGGCTAACCAAAAAGAGTTTACCCCGAGGCAAATGGCGTTTCCTTTCGGCAAAGGAGGTGAATATGCTTAAAACGAATAGGTTCAAGTAGGGTTATCTACTGTCGATCATAGCGGGATCGTGTATTCGATTCCGCTTTTTTTATGTAGCTTTGCCTGCAATTTAAACCTACTGATTACCCTGAAAAGTGAAATATTTTTTTGTTCTTGCGGCTCAACTTTTGGTTGTATTTGCCTTACAAGCACAGCATGTAGTTTCTGGTAAGATTGTTGACAGGGAAACTGGCCAACCACTACCCTTTGTGAATATAATTTACAATCAAAAGGGGCAGGGTGTCACCTCTAATTTAGAGGGAAACTTCGAGATAGTTTCACCAGTTCGCATTGATAAGCTAAGAACAAGCTACGTTGGCTATCTCCCCAAGGAGATAGATATTAGCGCCCATAGCGATACCAAGGCATTGCTTATTGGCCTAAGTCCAACAACCTATAGTTTGGACGAAGTGGTTGTGCGACCTGGCGAGAACCCTGCCCATAGAATAATTAATCTGGTTTACGAAAACCGGCAACGTAATAACCCAGAGCGACTAGCGCAGTTTCGGTATAATAGCTATAGCAAGATGTACTTCACGGCTCAGCGCGATACCATTAATCTTAAGCCTAAAGGAGAGGAGGGGGCAGCATCCCCTGCCGCGGACTCGCTTGAGCTTAAGGTTGAGAGGGTCCTTAAGCAGCAGCATCTGTTGATGATGGAGTCGATTACCGAGCGAATTTTTATGCACCCCAATAGGAGCCACGAAACCATTTTGGCATCAAAGGTTTCAGGATTTGAAGACCCTCTCTTGGCATTCCTTGCAACTCAGTATCAGTCGTTCTCGTTCTATCCCGAGCTGCTCAATCTTGGCGGTAAATTCCACCTCAACCCCATTAGCAAGAACAGCACCCGGCGCTACCTTTTTATTTTGGAGGATACGCTTTTTACTCCAAGTGCCGACACCGTTTTCGTAGTATCATTTAGGCCATTACGTAATGCTAACTTTGCTGGCTTGCAAGGTGTGATGAATATTAACTCCAATGGCTACGCCATTCAGAACGTAATAGCCGAACCGGTAGAAGCCCCATCGCCAGTTTTTAATATTAAGATTCAGCAACGATACCAACTGATCGACAGCGTTCAATGGTTTCCTGTTGAGCTTAACACTACCCTTTACCTAAACACTGGAAGTGTGCAGCTTCAGGACTCTGCCAGCCAGCAGCTTGTAAAGTTTATGATGGTGGGTAGGGGAAGTACCTATATCGATAATATTGATCTAATGCCCAACCTTAGGCCCAGAAACTTTAGCCACGTCGAGGTTAGCTTTGACCCAACGGCATCGGCACGTGACGAGAAGTTTTGGAATAGCTATCGGGTCGAACCTCTTACAAGCCAGGAGTTGCGAACATATCAGTTTGTCGACAGCATTAGTAAGGAGGCCAACTTCGATAGAATGATGAATATTTTTGACGCCTTGATCATGGGGAAAATCCCTGTTGGAATCTTCAACCTCGACCTTAATCAAATTATGGATTATAACCGCTTTGAGGGGTATCGTTTGGGTCTGGGGCTCGAAACTAACCAAAGGATATCTAAGTGGGTTACACTTGGCGGTTACTATGCCTATGGCTTTAGTGACAAGGAGGATAAGTTTGGCGGTTTTGCTCGGCTAACCCTAAGCCAGCTGCATCAGATTTATGTTGAGGGGCGATATGAGAATGATGTGCGTGAACCCGGTGAAGTGGTGTTTGAGCGACAAACAGGGATGATTAATACCGACCTTTTTCGCACATTTATGATTGATAGGATGGATTACACCCAGGCGTATTCGGTTGGTTTCGGTTTTAGGTTTCATAAGCGCCTTACCCTTGGTGTAACTGCAAACCAAACCGACTACAGCATAGCCTCTGGCTATGGGTTCGACCACCCTTCATTGCAATCACCTTTTGCCTACCGAACGAATGAGGTGGGGGTTCAGCTTAAGTTTGCACGGCGCGAATCGTATATCCAAACCGTAAAAGGGCTTATGCCCTTTGGGTTTGAGCATCCCATAGTATGGCTTAATGTGGCAAAGGGTATTGAGTACAGCGGTAAAGGTTTTGACTATACACGTTACGAGGCACGCATCAGCCATAGAGTAAATCATAGGATTATTGGTAGAACTAGCATTACCCTAAGCGGCGGGATGATAACAGGTGAGAAGCCTACCTCGATGTTGTACTTTACCCCCGGAAGTATGGATAAGTATCCTTTAGATGCTACCAATTCTTTTGGCACCATCCATCCGTTTGAGTTTGTATCCGATCGTTACGTTTATTTATTCTTCAGGCACAACTTTGGTGAGCTGTTTGGCAAAAGTCGATCTACCCTATTCAAACCGCAGGTAGAGGCGGTTCAGAACTTTGCCATAGGGAGCTATTCGAGAAGCCCATACCATATGTTTACGTGGTCGGAGCCAAATACCCTATCGCGAGGATTTTTTGAGAGCGGTTTGTTAGTGAATGGGTTACTTGCCAACCCATTTTACTCGTTAGGTGTGGGAGCTTACTACCGCTGGGGGCCATACACCAACCCTGTGTGGAGCGATAATGTGGCTATAAAGTTTACCATAGCCACAAACTTTTAGCGCAGCTACTTTTGAGCCTTTAGTAACTCTTTTTGGGCTGACCTGAGTTTTTTCTCGGCTTCCTTTTTCTGCTTCTTGGCATTCTTTAGGTTAGCTTTTCCCTTGTCTACTGTTCGTTTTCCCGAGTCATACTCCCTAAGCATAGCCCTATATCGAGT
>JAVERU010000170.1:0-4705 GCA_034006965.1 Tenuifilaceae bacterium | reverse complement strand
GCAATCTATTTAAAAAGGGATTGCTTCGGAAAGTACCCTCGCAATGACGTTACGCTTTTAATTTAGCCTTTAGGTGTGTTTACGGATAAGCATTTAAATATATTTGATAAATTTGTGACTTAACTACAGACCTTTGCATATCATAAATTAAAAGAACAACCCGTGACCCGGACTGCTTTTTGGTTTCTTTTTATGTTTACAACGTTTGCCTTCGGCCAGGGCATTTGTGAACATCCGGACGATCCTCAGTATTATCTTGTGAACTACAGAATGTTGGCTAATGTTGCCCAACAAAACAAATCGCTGGAAGAGATTGATGAAGAAATTGCTTTAGCAAAGGAGAGCAAAACCATCAGCAGGCTCCACAACGCGCTCCTGAACAAAGGGAAATATTTCATTGGCACCAATCAGCTCGACGAAGCGCTAATAGCTATAAACACAGCATATGTGCACTCACTTGAACAAGGATTAGAGCATCAAATACTCGAGTCCACTACCCTCCTGTCTAAAATTCATCTGGCTAAAGATTTAAGAATCGAATCGCTTGAGTACCTTCACCAAGGGCTTTCGCTAAGTAAGCAGCTTAAGGATAGCGCAAGTATAAGTTGGTATCTCCCCGTAATTGTTCAAGCTGAACTTGAAACGGGTAATATTGGTCGGGCCATGGAATACGCCCTTATGTCCAAATCGTACTTTGAACAAACCCATGATACTTTAAGCCTTATATACTCACTACTTCAGCTTAGCGCCATACATAACCAGCTAGGGAATATCACCTCTTCGCAGGAATGTATCGATAAGAGTGAATCCCTTTTATCCTCAGCCAGCAACAACGTATACAGCTATGCAGAAGCCCATATTTACATGGCGCAGGCCGATCTTCATATCGTTAATAACAAGCTAGATGATGCTGAACTGTATTGCCAAAGGGCTCTTGAAATATTTAATAGTATGGATAAGCTCAAAGCGCTTAGGGTTGAATCTAAAGTTGCAGAGATACTATGTAAAAAGCGGAGGTATAGCCAAGGCGAAAATCTTTTAAAGCGCATTTTACCACAACAAAGTGATATTGGTGATTTCACCGGCCAAGCATACGGATACCTTTGCTTGGCTAATCTTCAAAAAGAGAAAGGTAGATATACTGAATCGATGCTCAACTACAGGCAATGCTTACGTATTGCAAACCTAGCTGGCCTAACCGATTTAGTACGCCATGCTTACAAGGGGTTATCGCAGGTTAATAGTATTGTGGGCGATATTGCAAGTGCTTATACTAACCTTAGCCACTATACTCGAATTACCGATAGCCTTTTTAATGCACAAAAAATTAGCGAGGCCAACAAGCTTGAAGAAAACGATACCCACCGACAGCACCTGGAACAATTGCAATTAAAAAGCATTGAACTAGAGAATAGTAAAGAGAGGATCAATAGGCAAAAAAGAGGGCAAACCTTTCTTGTAATTACCATTGGACTTTTTATCGCCATAATAATTCTTTCCGTTAGGGAATACATGCACAAGAGGAATGCCAATGAGCTTTTAATTGCTCAAAAGAATGTGATTGAAAAGCAAAAGAAACTTGCCGATAGGAGAACAAAGCATCTTACCGAGAGCTTGAACTATGCCCAACGTATGCAAAAGGCCATACTGATGAGCTCTCAATCGCTCCAAAATATATTTCCAGAATCGTTCACCCTTCTTATTCCGAAGGATATAGTAAGCGGCGATTTCTACTGGATTCAGCAAAAGGACGATAGTATACTTTTTGCCCTAGCCGACTGCACAGGACACGGCGTACCCGGTGCGCTAATGAGCGTGATTGGAGCCTATAGCCTCAATAAGGTTGTTAATGACCAGCAGATTAATAGCCCTGGGGATGTGCTGCAGCATGTGAATAGCCTTTTCGAGGAGCATCTAAAGCAGCAAGACCCCAACGAAATATTTGATGGAATGGACATTGCCCTGTGTAGTTACAACCCAAAGGTAAGGGAACTAAAATATTCGGGCGCTAACCTACCCATTCATATCTGCCGAGCCAACGAGCTAGCCCAACCAACAAGTACAATTATTGCTAAAGGCAAAACTCATTCTTTATATAGCGTCAGGCCCACCAAACAGCCTATTGGGTCGTTTTTCGAGAATAAAGCATTTAAAAATCATAGCATCTCGCTTATGGAAGGTGATACAATCTACCTCTTTACCGATGGTTTTTCCGATCAGTTTGGGGGACCCGAGGGGCGAAAGTTTAAATCCTTACAGCTTTACAAGCTAATATTAAGCATAACACACCTTTCGCTTGATGAGCAAAAAGCAACGCTTGAAAAAACATTTTCGAGTTGGAAAGGCAACCTAACACAGGTAGATGATGTAGGTTTTCTGGGCATTAGAGTTTAAACAGATAACTAAAACCGCTTATTAATTACAAGTAGGTAATCGACCATAAGCAGGAATATCAGAAGGAAATCGGCCTCTTGCCATCCTGCTCCATTTAAGGCTATGGTAATGATCATTAGTACCATCACAATTCCGCGATACAATTTAATAGAAGAGTGATCATCCTTTCGACTCTTGACTACAGCTAAAAGCCTGTAAATAAGGAATGGCACAAATGCCAAGTGGAATAGTACATTGCCTGTGGAGTAAGCAAAAAATCTTACAATCCCCGCTAGCACAACCAATCCAGCGGTATACTCTATAACTTTTCGCTCCGAAATTCTTTTCTGTCCCATATCAGCAGGTAATAGTGCACAAAAATATATGGAAAAACCTTAACATGCTATTTTTATTAAATTTGGTTCAAATGTTTATGATTTCTAAAAATTGCCTTATATTTGTACCGGTGTTTAACCACCCATCCCTTGCAAAAGGTTTGTTTATAAAGAAGAGCGGAGAGAACAGGCTCTACGATGCTCTAGCAACCTCAGCCACTTAGGCAGAAAGGTGCTAAAACCTGCCCGAAAGGGAGTTATAAATTAAAAACCAGAAATGAATACGCTAGCTTTCACACATCAGCTTTACGCCTTGTCCAATGTTGGGCTAATTGTTTCGTATATCCAACATCGGTTTTCATTCCTCTGTAGCAGTCAGAAAGGGTCTGCATGCTCCATGCGCAGCCAGCGCAGCTGGTAACCCTTTTGCCCCTTACTAACTATTCTTAGTGGGTAGATCTCTATGCAATCCAAGGGATTGCAGGGGGCGATGTATACACCCTACACATTTCATCCATCATTCTACATTTATCATTTTACATCTATCATTTTACATTTATAAGATGAGCACACAACAATATAACCACTTTGAAACCCTGCAAATACATGCGGGTTACGAAACCGACCCCACTACCCTATCGCAAACCGTACCGCTAAACCTAACCACAGCATACAGGTTTAAGAATAGCGCGCATGCGCAAAAGCTTTTTGCGTTGGAGGAGCAGGGCAACATATACAGCCGCCTAACCAACCCCACTAACGAGGTGCTAGAAAAACGAATTACAGCACTCGAAAATGGGCTGGCCTCACTTGTGGTATCATCGGGTCATGCGGCACAGCTAATTGCCATCACCACCATACTTTCGCAAGGCGATTCGCTGGTGGCTTCGCCATATCTATATGGTGGCACATTTAACCAGCTAAAGGTTTACCTGAAAAATCTAGGGATTACCACTCGCTTTGCCAAAAGCGAAAAGGCAGGCGACTTGGAGGCACAAATAGACGAAACCACCAAAGCCATATATGTAGAAACCATAGGCAACCCAGGCTTTTCGGTACCCGATTTTGAAGAGCTTAGCAAGCTTTGCACCAAGTATCAAATCCCGCTAATTGTCGATAACACCTTTGCTGCTGCGGGTTACCTGTGTCGGCCCATCGAGCACGGCGCACACATTGTGGTGCAATCGGCCACCAAATGGATTAACGGCCATGGCACTGCGCTTGGTGGGGTAATAACCGATTCGGGTAACTTTAACTGGCGAAACGGAAAGTTCCCGTTGCTTTCGGAACCATCACCGGGCTACCACGGGTTACGATACACCGAAGCATTTGGCAACGCCGCCTTTATTGCCCGCGCACGCTGCGAGGGACTTCGTGACCTTGGCCCCTGCATAAGCCCTTTTAACTCATTCCTGATGATTCAAGGAGTTGAAACGCTCTCGCTCCGGGCCGAGCGGCAATGCCAAAATGCGCTGGCATTGGCAAAATGGCTACAACGGCATCCAAAGGTAAAATATGTAAACTACTTAGGTTTGCCTGAGCACCCATCACACAATGTAGCTAAAAGATATCTACGTAATGGATTTGGAAGTATGCTCTCCTTTGAGGTTAACGGCAACCTTGATGCAACCTCTCGGGTGGTTGATAGTCTAAAACTTGTTAGCCACGTGGCCAACGTTGGCGACTCGCGTACGCTAATCATACAACCTGCCAACACCACCCATCAGCAGCTTAACCAGCAGGAGCAAGCCGCGGCAGGTGTAACACCCAGCCTGCTAAGAGTGTCGCTTGGCATTGAGCATATTGATGATATAATTGCAGATTTTGAAAGTGCTTTTGGGAGGATATAGTAATAAAAAACAGAGAACACCGAAACACTGAGGCACAGAGAAATATTTTAAACTATGGATATTAAATCCAACTAAACGCCAGCAATTGAATTTGTAGAGACTAACTAAAGAAAACTCTGTGCCTCTGCGGCTCTGTGTTAATTAAGA
>JAVERU010000169.1:0-4708 GCA_034006965.1 Tenuifilaceae bacterium | reverse complement strand
ATCTTCGAAAAATAGCTATATTGCAATGTTTTATCGAATTTCAATAGGGTTTACATGGATAGGGCACAAATTGTCAGTCAAACCATAGCAACGTTTAATACGCTTCGCGACAAAGCTGCTGAGTTATTCTCGGAGGAATCGATACTTAGCCGGTCGGAGCTTATGATTGAGGAGTACTTCGAGGCTAAGTTCAACCCCTTTCTGCGCAAGGCAAAGGCTACCATTGAGTCGATTCCTTTGAATGATTACACGGTAGTGGCCATCGATTTGTGGGTGAAAACCCTAAAAGTTAGCATAGCTCATCTGGAGGGGGGAACCCATAGCCTTAGGCATGCCGAGTCGGTTTATATACATCAAAAGTATTTACCCCAGCTGGTAAACTTTTTGGGAAATGTAAAGCTCGAAGTTCTGGAGAGTATATTTAAAACGCTTGAGGAGGTTTCAGATTCGGAGCCTGTTTCAACCATTAAAAATCATAAAGGGCTGGCTCCAGGCGCACTATCATCGCTGATTGCGCAGCTACTAAATTTTGGGGTTATTCGGAACGATTTATCACCCGATGTGCTTGCTAGGGTTTTAGCACCCGTATTGGGATGTAATACAGAAGATATTGCAAGTAATCTTACCTACGATAAGGGGAACCATCGGTTTGCAGGCAGCGGAACAGCCCAAGAACTTGCAGCGCTGGCCAAGCTTATGAGATCGATAGCAGCTCGAATTGAGAATCAGCAGAATGCATTGGATAGGGAGTAGCGCAAGCTAGTTGTAGGGAATGCAGCGGTAGTCGAGGTTAATATCTGGTAGTTCAAAAAGTACCATGCCCTCGTTGAGCAGATCCTCATCGTCCTCCTGATAGTTCCAAATTACCTCCACATCCACCCCATTGCGCTTAATGTTAGCCACCTTCTTCATGATCTCCCTGAGGTACTTGTACGACGATGAGTTGATGTACTTGAAGTTAAGGTCGACAATAATTTTTTGCCCCTGCTTAGTTTCTATCTCCTGGTGAAACTCATCTAGCCAATCGAGGATTTCCTCATAGAACTCCTTGGCATTCTCGGGATGAGAGATGCCTGATATTGAGAATATGTTGGTAGCAGGATCGAAAATTATTTCAGGGGTGTCGATGGCTGCTTCTATTTTTAGTGGTTTCATAGTTTAGTCGAGTAAACTTCGCTGTAAAGATAGGGCATTTGCCTAGAATATATCAATATGAAACCCTACGATTTGATAAAATCAACATATCACAAGTTGAACCTTCGTTTTGTTGAGGTTAATATTTAAATCTTTTTGCATCAATAGTTTAGCCAGTAGCGTTACTCCAGTAGCTTGGCTAGCACTGATGAAATGTCGTTCAGCAGGTAGGGTTTGGCTAGGTATTCGTTAAATCCGCTTTTGAATATTCGCTTGGCATCGTTGGCCATTGCAAAGGCTGTTTGGGCCACGACGGGGGTTTTCTTGTTATCCAAATCCCTTATTTGTTTAAGAACAGAGTACCCGTCGCCGTCGGGGAGCTGTATATCGAGCAAAACAATATCAATTAAAGATTGATTGGTTTTGAATTGCTCAACGGCTTCATGGGCATTGGTGGCAACAAAGTAGCTTAGCTCCAGTACATCGAGGTAGTTGCATAGAAGGTTTCTTGACGCCTCATCATCCTCGCAGATTAGGGCCGTTTTCCCTTTAAAGCTTTGGAGCTGTTCACTTTTGGGTTGTAGCTGTGGCGGCGTTTTGGCACTTTTGCCTTGGGCAAGTAAGGGTATTGTGAAGAAAAACGTTGTACCCTTTTGGTGTTCGGATTGGAACCAGATTCTACCACCCATAAGCTCAACTAAATTTTTTGAAATAACCAACCCAAGGCCCGTTCCGGGATACAGCTTATGCCCTTGGTGTTCAATTTTCACAAAGCGTTGGAAAAGCTCCTTTTGATTTTTTTTGGGTATGCCTATACCCGAATCGGTAACAAAAAACTCTAGGGAGCCATTCACCTCCTTATATCCAAATTCAATTTTTCCGCTCTCAGTAAATTTCACCGCATTATCGAGCAGGTTTCGAAGTATTTGTCGTAGCCTGTTGCCATCGGTTTTGATAAACAAATGCTTTTGCGCACTTGAATAGTTAAGCAGAAGAGCTACATCCTTTTTGTCGGGGTTCGATTCGATAATCTGAGCATATGTGGAGTGAAGGGTTTTTAGTTCGCTTATTATATCACATTCATTTTGCTCGAGCTGCAGCTGCCCGGCCTCAATCTTGGCTATATCAATAATATCGTTTATAAGCCTTAACAAATCGTACGAGCTGTTTATTATAACCTTAATGTAGCTGCTCTCCGACGTGTTGGTACTTTCCAGCTTATTTGATAGCAATTCGGAAAAGCCAATGATTGCGTTGAGCGGAGTGCGTATTTCATGGCTCATATTGGCCAGGAAAGCAGATTTTAACCTATCGCTCTCCTCAGCCCTTTCTTTGGCAAGTTTAAACTCTTGGGTTCTTTTCTCTACAATGGCCTCAAGGTTGATGTTCTGCTCCTCGAGCTCCATAGCCTGTTTTTCAATCTCAGCTTTTTGTTCTTCTATCTGCTCCTTCTGTTGTTCAATGGCAATGTTTTTCTCCTGAAGAAGCTTGTTGGCACGGCGCCTTATGGTGTTTGAACGGGTTAGCAGAATAAGTACAATAATGCCCAACGCCACGGTGGTAAGCGATAGATGAAGCCAACGTTTTTGGTCAATAATCTGGCTCTCCTGTTCGGCCAGCACTTTGTTCTGATCGTCAATTTGATGTTGCTGCTCAAGCATCTTTTTTCGCTGTTCAAGCAGGATATTGTTCCGCTCTTCAATTTCTGCCTCTTGCTGTTCTAACTTAAGGTGTTGCTGGTTAACATCGTCCTGCTGTTTGGCAAGCATCTTTACATTGTGCTCAAGCAGCAGCTGCTGGTTTACTACCTCCGCCGATACCGAGTCGAGCACCAACCTTAGTTCCTGTAGTACCTCATGCTGCTGGTTAAGCTCGTTTTGCTTAGCCCTAATCTCATCAATTTGCTCTGCAATTCTAACGTTTTGTGAGTCTATAGCGGCTTGCTGTCGAGCAATGACAGATTGATACTCCTGAACTTGTTCTTTGTAAACCTCGGCCTTTTCCCTTTCGGTTCGGAGAATTTCCTCCTGCCTTTCGTAAAGTTCTGCAAAATCAACCCTGGATCCTCCTCGGATAAGTAGCTGGGGTGATACGGTAAGACCCTTACGCTCAATGTTCTCCCTGTTAAGTTCAAAGGAAATGCTAGTTCTATTCTCATCGATGTAAACCAGGTTTATCATCATACCCGTTCGCAGATTACTTTCCTCCGTGATAACCAGTACGGGTTGATTGGCCACGCGCTCAATAATTCGGTTTTCGAACAGCCTCTTCGATTGATCGATATATATGATGTGCGGAGCTGGCAGAAGGGAGATATTTGCATCGCTAGTAAAAATGATACTGGTAGGTTTTCCCTTAATCTGTCGTCCGGTAAAAACCTCGTTAAATTTTTGCCTGAGCTCCGAATTGTCGCTCACCAGTAAAATTGTGAATGAATCAATCTCGCTTTCGCTGGGCCAGCTAATATTCAGTGCAAATTGGTATGTGAAGGCTGCCCTTAGGTTGGCATCGGAAATTTGCTGAGCCGATGATAACTTGCTAAAGAGGATGAGAATGCTTATAAAAACTACTTTTACACTATGCATGTGGGCTTATTTTCGCTTATTAATAAAATAGTATGGAGCCAATTTTTTCTTTCAATTCATCCAAATGTATGAAAAAATACTATATGATTATCCGCCATAATGCCTATGACAAATGAGCTGATTATAATGACACATCATTGTGAATCCGCCAGCCGGCGGATGAAGCAATCTTTTTATTAACAGGATTTTATAGATTGCTTCAACCCTCAAAGCACGAGGGTTTGACTTTGTCGAGCACTTCGTAGTTCGCAACGACGCGAAGGCTTTAGGCATCATAACGGATAATCATTAAATACTCATAATGCTAGGTTTTGGTTTCATTATCTTGCTCGACTTAACAGCCTAGTTGAAAAATGTTTGGAGATTATTTTTGTAAGGCTTTAGTAGCATTGTATTATGAAAGGTTTATGGTATGTTCAACCCAGAATAGTCATTAGGAGTTCTGATAACTAATGGCTTAGCTGGGTTTAACCCTCCCGATGAATCGTGACAAGCTGATTTAGAAAAGCTAAATTTGTAGGTATGAGTCCACTCCGAAAAGTCCTTTTATCCCTAAATCCCCTAAAGGGGACTTTTTAAAATGCTGATTTTTAGACTTCTCCTTAAGGGGTTAGGGGTTAAAAAGGGTAAAAATCAGCATTTTGAGACTTTTCGGAGTGGAATCAAGCATTTATGCTTACAAATTTTTAAGTTTTTCTTCATCGATTTGTCAAATTAACACCCATATAATCATAGCATAAGCTGTGTCTTTTTCTAATGGCGGTCATTAGAAGAAGAATCGCTAATGACAAATTTGGGTTCAAATGCAAATGATGTTAAATGTCATATAGTGATGCAATATTAAATACTTTATTTGTCGATAAAAAAAAAGACTCTAAGTAATAATTGGGATATGGTAAAATACATTATATTTATTGCAGCGCGAAATCTTTATAAAACGATAAAATAGTACTATGCAAAGAGTATTAAGTCGCTTGATAGCATTACTG
>JAVERU010000168.1:0-4745 GCA_034006965.1 Tenuifilaceae bacterium | reverse complement strand
ATAGGGTCCAATGACGAGCTGGGTATCACTCTTGGCCTGCATTCAAAGCCTCCGTTTTCCATGCATGAGGTGGGCGAGCGCTAAAAGCGGATGGTGGTACACCATCCTCGGCCCGCTGTACCGCATGGCCACCCGGATCCGCTGTCGCATCTCTGTGTTGTAGCAGTGCACCGGGCAGCTGCTGCAAAAACTCTTCGCCTCCATCAATGGACAGTAGTCGATCCTCATCTGAGCATACTCTACGAGCTCACTGCACGAAGGGCACAAGCCATTGTTGCTGTGCTTCTTCCCCTTGCAGTACATCCTGATCATCTTCTCAACGATGTACTTCTCTTTTGCTCTCCTGTCCATCTCTCTTCCCAATTTTCTTCGCATACTGTGCAGGGTAAGCCTCCCCTCCCCCAGGGTTGATGATCCACCCCTGAGGATGTGTAATGGTATGAGCATATCACCTGAAGGGCAATGGTCACCGTCTGGTGGTTTCGCTGTGTACCAAGACAAGGCATGATCTTAGGAAATAGGGGACAAAAACAACCACCTCAAGGTTCTTGAGACACAGAAGTGTCACCAGAAAATCCATACGGTTAGGTGCGAACAGGTTGATTGCTTTGGTACAAATCAAATCGATTTTACCCTCCTCACAATCGGCATGTGGTTCTAAAAGCCAGGTCAGGAGCTGATGGTCTACCCTGATTTGACATCAGTATGGGTACCAACATATTCCCAACCAAGATTCTCCAGGATGTCCTCCCGTTGGAACCTAGCTGACCAAGAGGCTGTTCTGCTGAAGCGCCGTCTGCGTGCTAACGTAGCACTACAAGGGCGCGCACGTGCACTTGAGATACCGCTTGGCCGAGATGATACGATGGGCCTTCTTTCTTTGTCCTGCATGGTTTGCCCTGTATAGCACGGATCGAGTGAGGTGGGTGGCTTTGGATAATCAATTATGACTGGACATGAAATCGAATTTCTATTGCTCAACCATGTAAACTGAGACTCTAGAACGACATCGCATCCACATTGGAATCAACCTATTGCCTTATGTGTTAGATTGTAATTCTTTCTCCAACGCATCCACAGTTTTTTCCAGTACTTCCAATTGTTTCTTCAATGAAGCTACCTGCGCAAGTGCTGATAGTGCAAAGACGAAGGCTATTGGTGCTAAAAATCCTAGATACTGTATCATTTTTTCTTCTCCTTCCATGATTTTCTTGTTGATTACGTATCAAGACCAGGTGTCATACCAGCTAACATCCTGATTATCGGGGTACTCACGTGACTTGCTTCTCCCAAACCAGCAATTGATGATTCAGCACGGCCATCGCCAGGTGCGTGTTGCGCCGATCACCCATGTGTTTACTCATCACAGCGGGAATCCCAGCTCCTCTGGGTAATCCCGCCACCTATCCGACTCGATTGCATGGGGTGTGAACCACCTCCCTCCCTTTCGAGAGGGAGGCTAGCATCTGCTTCCACGACATCGATATACGCCTGATATCCTGCCGCGATGTTCTCCATGAACACGAACCTTGATGATTGGTTGGACGCCAACAGGGGAAGCCCAGCATCCATCGGTGTTCTCTGAACCACGACAAGAACAAAACCATACCGATTGTCAGCACCCTGTGATTCGATTGTCTTGACAGGAAGTCGTTCGACCGTAGAAGAGGTCGATTCACACAATTGCAACCTATTTTTTCTTGCGGCTTCCAGTCGGGTCCCTTGAACCAGTACGGTGACATCCTACTGAATCGTGCCAATTTGCCAGCCAACGGGCTTCCGCTCGCCCCAGATCTTATACTCTGAATTTTCATATCTCCCCTCAGATTGTCACGATTATCCACAAGACGGATACATGGCAAGGTGGCAGCCAAACAATGCCATGCCCCATTGACCTTCCATGCAAAACAGTGAATAGCTCCTCTGATGTTCTCGATACGCTCCACAGGATGCCAATCCTCCATGTTGCCGAAGGAACTGCAGTAGAAGGCAAAGGACGAGACTACATAAACGCCCTGATGTCATATTATCGTGCCTTGTAGTGAGCATTCTCAACAATCTTCTTGCCTTGCCATCGACAGAACCAATAAGAAAAGACAAACATCTGGAGAGCAATCTCCGGATACCCAATTACTGGGTCGAATGGGAAACGGGTATACAGCAAACCTTCGATCGATCCGGGCCCTGTGATTACCGATCCGATACTGGAAAACACAAACAGCAGTACGAACAACTTGATCCAACCCGATGTACGTTCAATGATGACCACCCTGAACGGATACACCGCCAAAGCCAAAAATCCACCACGGACGACCTGCACAACAGGTGCTATTCTGACGGATAATGCATCTGACGGCTTCATCACCTCGCTGAACATCGGATCATGTGAAAAATACGCAAAATATTTACTGACGATCATGAAGAATATGCCAAAGCCAAGATACGTCAGCACGTGCACGGTAATGAACCTCAATGAAAAAGAAACCACTGGATACAACCGATTCGTTTTTCTCAAACTATTCCTCCTAATACGATTCTGTCTATCAGAATCAGTTCGCTTTCTTATGCATGGCAATCCGCAATGCATGCCAATCAACATCGAGAAGAGTGAGAACCGAAACTGAGAATTTCATGTTCGCACCTCTCTCATCCTTTTGATCTCTGGCAAGATCCCCGACAACAACAGTGAGGCAGAAAACATCAATACTGCCAGCCCTAGCCATGGTGACAGGACGGGAAACACTGAAGCAACAAGCAAATACGGTTGGTTGGCACTCCATGCAAGTATGCTCATGAGCACCATCGCGGTGGAGCACTTGAACAGCATCACGCCTCTCGGTTTTCGCTCTTTCCAAGTCAAGGCAAGCCTTACCACCATCAGCAGGCTGGCAGTGAACACCAGGGCTATGAACCCGCTTACCACATAGTGAGCCCGTATGATGTTACCCATGCCCACAGATGGGAGATCCCTCCATTTGGCCCATTGGGAGAGTAAAAGTGCAATAAAAGGCCAACTTCTTTGGCTATTCGTGAGCACCACGATGGCGTCCCCCGTTGCTGGCACAATCTGAAAATGCGTCATGATTCCGTTTCCCTGCCCCCCGTGAGAGACGGATAGCAATCCATTGGGAAGCGTCTCAATATAGTGACCGAACCCATAGGCATCGAACACCAAGCCATACATGCCGATATCTTTACGTTCCGGCGCATACATCATCTGGATCTGCTCATCGCCCAATACCAGATTTTCCTTCATTCCTGCCACCGCGAACCGTGCAATATCCTCAGCTGTCGAGAACAAGCCTCCCGAAGACTTTTCTGGGTAGATGTAAACTGGAACAGCATTACCATCAAGGTCATACCCGGTTGGGGGGTATGGTCGCAGAGGTTCGTCGAATTCGAAGAATGACGCGTTCATGCCCAACGGAACCAACACTTGGCTGCGCATGTACTCTGAAAACCGTTGTCCACTGACTTCCTCTACCAGAAGCTCCAGCACGTGGTAACCGACATTCGAATAGGAGAACTTCGTTTCAGACTCGTGTGTCGATACAGCTTCTTTGGCAAGCTTCTCCTTGAGGGTCGGCAGATGATCTCCAGGAACATATGTGTCCGTGAAATCACCCAACGGCATGCCGGCGGCGTGACTTAGCAGATTCCGCACCGTAACTGTTTCCATCGGATAATCAGTCGGGGGGAATTCCCAACCATTCAGGTATCGCAACACAGCGGTATCCAAGTCGACCGTACCGTTTCCAACAAGGTTCATCACTGCCCATGCGGTCAGGGACTTTGTGATGGACTGGACACTCATGGGGGTATCCGTTGTCAAAATCCTGCGACTCTCCTTATCCGCATATCCATGGACTTTACTCCATACAACCTCGCTGTTTACCACAAGAGCAATATTACAGCCAGGGATTTCATATTTCGCCATCAGGTCTGGTACCAATTCATCCAAATGTGCCGTGAACTGGTCAAGCGAAGCCTCTGGGCTGATCTTTCGCTGTATTTGCACACTGCTGGAAAGCAACGCGGTCAATACGCCGAGAAATAAGAAGAAGATCATGAGGCTCCACCACATCCGATGGCCTTTCGATTCTGCATTATGTTCCATCTTCATACCGTGTTCCAAATTTCTGAATTACCCTCTCCGTAGAACCGCACACCGCTGACCGACTGCGATGCGTGATGTTTGCATCAAATTGTTCCCCACTTCTGGCCATTTGAAGACTCAACCAAGCAGTTCCATGATGTCGCCGATAGCCTCGACAGGCAGCCAATCGTCCATATTGCCAAAGGGGCTCCTATTGATTCGAAAGGGTGCAACTCCCAAGTATTGTTCCACTTCAATCAGCACAAGATATCGTTTGTTACTCCATCGCTTGATTTGATCGGGAGTCAGGCAGAGCTTTGCCTGATAGTCCGAAATAAACCCCAAGGCTTTTGAATCTTCCAATTTCTCCGAGTTGAGAACATTTTTCACAATGGCTTTGCCACGGACCATTCCATCACCGCTGTTCTCGACGAACCACAATGTTTCGCCGGCAAAAACCCGCCCGTAGGGGAGCTTTCTTCCGGTCGCTCCCCTGATGATCATGCACTTCTCACCGTCTCCCAGCTTGTCCAATTCCTTTGCCTTCGCATCGAGATATACCACGTGCTCCATAAATGAATCCCCTTTGTACCAACTTTGTTTGATCATGAGGGTGAACACCGATCATGATTCTTCGATGTATTCTTTG
>JAVERU010000022.1:0-30992 GCA_034006965.1 Tenuifilaceae bacterium | reverse complement strand
GACCGCAGCCGCTGCGCCAAGTTGGAGGTGTACCCGATTAAATCTTCTGATAAGACTCCGAGTATAAGGCGTAAACTGTGTACATCGCTGGTAAACAAAAAAGGCTCTGCAACCGTGCAGAGCCTTATCGTAGTAGCGGGGGCAGGACTCGAACCTGCGGCCTTTGGGTTATGAGCCCAACGAGCTACCAACTGCTCCACCCCGCAATGTAATATGTTAAGTTTAAAAGAACTTTCATCGCTATCGCGGTGCAAAGGTAGAAAAAATTTGCAACCCCACAAACTAATTCAAGATTTTTTATCGTTCCGCAAATAAAACTTACAGGCTGAAGCGCACTAAACCTCTTAATTAACTATTGATGAATATCGTTCGAGAGTTGGCAAAGGCAGCCCCACCCACAGAGCATATTAACACTATTTAATAGGTTGTAATACTCAAATTACTGCTGTTTGCATTTTACCACCAATGGCTTACCGTAAAAAAAGCTATATTTGCAGCAATTCGAACGATAGGATATGGCTAAGGATAAATCGAAGAAAAAGTACATACATAAGCTGAAAAGCAAGTATCGGCTTAGCATATTTAACGACCAAACATTTGAGGAAGTTTTAGTCATGCGGCTATCACGGCTCAATGTTATTGCAGCTGTAGGGGGCGTCGCCATACTCCTAATTGCACTGGTTACCATTTTGATTGCATTCACTCCTATTCGCGAGTTTATCCCCGGCTATCCCGATGGTAACACGCGTAGGCACATTGTGGAGAATGCGCTAAAAACCGATAGCCTTGAGAGAGAACTTCAGCAATGGAAAATCTACCTCAGCAATCTACATACAATCCTTAGGGGCGATAGCCCCGATAATATGGAGAGCATCCCCGACACGTCAATTAGGTATAGCGAAATAACCTTTACTCGATCGATGGAGGACTCGCTACTACGATTACAAATCGAATCGGAAGAGCTATACAACCTATCGGTGGTTGATACAAAAAACGATAGGGGAAACCTTACCCGTTTTCACTTTTTCCCTCCGGTGAAGGGAGTTGTTACAAACTCATTTAATGCCCGGCTGGGCCACCTAGGGGTTGATGTGGTTGCACCGCCCAACGAAGTAATAGTAGCCATTGCCGATGGTACCGTAACCCTATCGAGCTGGACTCTCGAAACCGGTTACGTAATACAAATTCAGCATGAAAACAACTTGCTGTCAGTTTATAAGCATAACAGCAAGCTACTTAAACAATCGGGTGCACAGGTAAAAGCTGGCGAGGCCATTGCCATTATAGGTAACTCTGGTGAACTCACCACAGGGCCTCACCTCCACTTCGAGCTATGGCACAATGGCACCCCAATCAATCCTGAGCAATACATAGTTTTCTGATGATTTTCAACTGCAAACACTCCCTAGCATAATGAAAAGGCGAATTGCCATATTGGGTTCAACAGGATCGATAGGTACACAGGCTTTGGATGTAATAAGCGCACACCAGCATCTTTTTGAGGTGGAGGTATTAACCGCACACAATAATTCGCAGCTACTAATAAGCCAAGCTCTAAAGCACAAGCCCAACGTAGTGGTTATAGGTAATAAGAACCTTTACACCGAGGTGATGGTTGCCCTCGAAAATGAGGACATTAAAGTATTTGCAGGTCACGATGCCATTGCGCAAGTGGTAGAAATGGAAACCGTTGATATGGTGCTCACCGCCATGGTGGGGTATGCTGGGCTACTGCCCACAATACATGCTTTAAAAGCCAAAAAGCCCATTGCCCTAGCCAACAAAGAAACCCTTGTGGTTGCAGGGGAACTCATAATGGGTTTGGCCAAGGAGTATAATGTTCCCATAATACCTGTCGACTCCGAGCACTCTGCCATTTTCCAATGCTTGGTAGGCGAGAATAATCTCATTGAGAAGATTATTCTAACCGCCTCGGGAGGGCCATTCCGAAACCTATCGCCCAAGCAGCTAGCACAGGTTACCCGTGCCGATGCTCTGAATCACCCAAATTGGTGTATGGGCAATAAAATCACCATCGATTCGGCAACGCTCATGAACAAAGGGTTTGAAGTTATTGAGGCCAAATGGCTATTCAACCTACAACCCGAGCAAATTGATGTGGTAGTGCACCCACAATCGATAATCCACTCCATGGTGCAATTCGAGGATGGGTCGATAAAGGCACAAATGGGGCTTCCCGATATGAAGTTGCCAATTCAGTATGCGCTGGCTTTCCCCAAGCGCCTAAAATCGGACTTCCCCAGATTTTCTTTTTTAAGCTACCCTAACCTAACTTTTGAAGAACCCGATACCGACAGGTTCCCTGCGCTTGATTTTGCCCGCGAGGCAATGATTAAAGGAGGAAATTTACCCTGTATACTTAACGCATCGAACGAAATTGCAGTTGAGGCATTTCTTAACGAAAAGATTAGTTTCCTAAAAATGGCCGATATTGTTGAGGATTGCCTGGGGAAACAATCATTCATTGCCCATCCCACTTACGATGATTATCTGCAAACCGATAGGGCCACAAGGGAGTATGCAAAAGGGCTTTTGTAACACATGAATCAACAATCATAAAACATATACACATAGTTACTGTTCATTAAGAAAAAAAAAGAAAATGGGAATTTTTAATCAAATAGTTCAGTTTATCCTAAGCCTATCAATTCTGGTGTTTCTACATGAATTGGGGCACTACTTATTTGCACGCATATTCAACACAAGAGTTGAGAAGTTTTACCTGTTTTTCAACCCCTGGTTTTCGCTTTTTAAGTTTAAGAAGGGCGATACGGAGTACGGTATAGGTTGGCTCCCCTTGGGGGGATACGTAAAAATATCGGGAATGATTGATGAGTCGATTGATACCGACCAGATGAGCGGCCCACCTAAGCCTTGGGAGTACAGGTCGAAACCAGCTTGGCAGCGGTTTTTAATCATTTCGGGGGGAGTTCTCGTCAACTTTTTGTTGGCCATTGTAATTTACACCGCTGTGCTCTACACCTGGGGCGAGGAGTATTTGCCTACCAAAAATGTTACACACGGTATATACTGCGACCCCCTAGCCGAAGAGATAGGTTTTAGGAATGGCGACAAGATACTAAGTGTCGACGGGAAAGAGGTTGAATCGTTTAGCCAAATTCCTTTGGCAATTATTATTGATGGGGCAAAAGTGGTAACGGTTGAGCGCGAGGGCGAAATAGTCGATGTATCCATTGATCCGGCATTCATCCCTCAGCTGCTTAAAACGCAGATGCTTTTCCAACCCCGAACCCCGCTGATTATTGAATATGTTGAGGAAGGATCTGCAGCTGAGAGCTCAGATATTCGGGTTGGCGATAAGCTACTTGCCATAAATGGCGAAAAGGCCACCTTTTTCGATGAGTTTAGAGATGCTGTAAAGAGCAATCCTAACGAAACCCTACTCATAACCATGGAACGTGAGGGTGTCCCTATAGAGCTCACCGTTCCGGTACCCGAAACTGGCATGGTAGGTATTGCACCTATTAGTCCCTACCGCTACTACGAGCTTCAAAAAATTGAGTACTCGCTTCTTGGGGCAGTACCCGCCGGCATAAAAAGCGGAGTCGACACCTTTAGCAGCTACCTTAAGCAGCTTAAGCTGGTATTCTCGCCCAAAACCAAGGCTTACGAATCGGTAGGAGGCTTTATCACCATTGGAAGCATTTTCCCAAAAACTTGGAACTGGCATTTCTTCTGGAACCTCACCGCCTTTATATCAATTGTATTGGCCATTATGAATATGCTACCCATACCGGCCCTCGATGGTGGCCATATGCTATTCCTTGTATACGAGATGGTGTCGGGACGCAAGCCCAGCGACAAGTTTATGGAGTATGCACAGATAATGGGTATGGTATTTATCCTGGCACTTTTTGTATTTGCCAACGCCAACGATGTGATTAAACTTTTTAGATAAAGCTATTGCATTTCAATAGTTGCTGCTAAATTTGTGGCAGATGAAAAACATTGTCGAAAGAAACAACTAATACTATAGCAATGACAAACTTTGTAGTAGCAGGAGTTCCCGGGGTTTGGCAAATCGTACTGATTATTGCCATAGTTCTCCTGTTTTTTGGTGGCAAGAAAATTCCAGAGCTAATGCGAGGCCTTGGTAAGGGCGTTGGTGAGTTCAAAAAGGGAATTCGCGAGGGCGAGGACCACGAAGACTCTTTGGACAACGAGCCAGAGCAGAAGTAGCGGAATGAATCGAGAAAACTGAGCTGGGATGAATAGCCACCAAGCATTAATTGCTATTGTCCTTTTGGCGCTACCCATGGGGGGTTGGGGTAAACCAAACCCAACTATTGGTGCCAATCGGCATCGAGGCAGTGGCTGTGGCATAATTCAAAACCTCGATAGCCTCAAGCATCTTACTACCCCTTTTACCACCCCCGGCACTTCTAGCGATGTTCCATACCCTACCTTCCCCGATCTGGTGTACGAAGTTAGAATTGCCGCCATTGATAACCTCTCGCCAATCGCATTCGATTACAACGAGCACGTAAAACGTTACATCGACATTTACTCCATAGAACGCAGGGATCAAGTTTCGCAGATGCTGGGCCTTGCTCAGCTTTACTTTCCCCTATTCGATGAGCTACTCGACAAGTACCAACTTCCGCTAGAATTAAAATACCTTGCTGTTGTTGAATCGGCGCTCAATCCTCTTGCTGTCTCAACAAGCGGAGCGGTTGGCCTTTGGCAGTTCAAAATTAACACCGGCAGGATGTTCGACCTTGAGGTAAACAGCTACATCGATGAGCGAATGGACCCGGTAAAATCAACAGAAGCAGCATGCCTTTACCTCAAGTACCTATACCGGATATTTAACGATTGGCATCTGGTGATGGCCGCATACAACGCTGGGCCAGGAGCTGTTCGCAATGCCATTTTCCGCTCAGGGGGTGAAACCAACTTTTGGAAATTATTCGACAATTTGCCCGAGGCAGCGCAGAACTATGTTCCCGCATTTATTGCTGCAACCTACATCATGCAAAATGCCAATGAGCATGGCATTAAGGCTGCCACCCCCACCGCACAGTATATGGAAACTGATACAGTTGTTGTTCGAAAGCCATTAACCCTTGGGGCAATATCGCAGCATACCGATATCCCCATCGACTTCCTTAGGTTTTTGAACCCAATATACCGTAGAGGGGTTGTGCCCGAAAGCGAAAAAGGTTATGCTATAAGGCTGCCCGTTTCGAAAATACAGAGCTACCTTGAGCATGAGCAGATCATACTAAACAGCATTCCCAGCAATCTAACCTTTCACGATATTCTCTCCAAAGCAGGTAGCACGGAGAATAGAATTAGAGTATGGCATAGCGTTCTGCCGGGCGACCATTTACATAAGATCGCGGTAAGGTATAACTGCACGATCGACGATATCAACATATGGAACCCAAACCTGAGCTCAGACCTTGCCATTGGACAGCAAATAACCCTATGGGTTGACAAGCAAACCTACGACCTAATACAAATATCAACCTTAGGTTTTTAGTCGCTGAGCTACCTATTCGCAAAAATTGTTATATCTTAGCACAAACAAATTATAAATCAATATTAAAATATACACCATTATGAAAAAAGTCGTTTTTCATTCGCTTATAGCTTTATCTCTGCTAACCCTTTTTGTAAGTTGCGACAAGGGATCAGGTGGTCGACGAACCCTTTTGCCCAACGTAACGGGATCAGCTGGCGAGGTAGTGGTGGTGGTAAGTGGGTCGGTAATTAACGAATCGATTGGGAACTTGTACAAGGAGATTTTGCAGGAGGAGTACCCCATGCTGCCCCAGTCAGAGCCACTATTCAGCGTGGCCATGGTGCCAACATCAAACTTCACCGATATCTTCAAAACCCACCGAAACATTATTATTACAAAGGTTGACGATCAGTTCAAGGAACCGCAAATAGTAACCCAGCGCGATGTATGGGCTGCACCACAAATCGTTATCAACATTGTTGGCCCTACCTACCCCGCAATAGAAAGAATGCTTGCAAATGAGAAGGATAGACTCATTCAGCTGCTTGAGCAAGCAGAGCGTGATAGAGTAATACAAAATGCCAAAAAGTTTGAAGCCGAAGGGATAAGGCACTTGGTAGAGAAGAAATTTGACATAACCATGAACTTCCCTAAGGGCTACGCCCTAAACCTTGACACAACTGATTTTATGTGGTTATCGTATGAAACCCCTCATACTAGCCAGGGTGTTTTTATCTATGAATATCCGTATACCGACGATAGCACCTTTACTGTAGATTACCTAATTGAGAAACGCAACGATTTTCTAAAGCGCTTTGTGCCTGGGCCAACCCCCGGAAGCTATATGATTACCGAAACGATTATACCCCCAACATTCAACTCGTTAATGTTTAAGGGTAGGTACTTTGCACAAATTAGGGGGCTTTGGGATGTTCACCAGCACCCAATGGGTGGGCCATTCGTTAGCCTCACAACAGTAGACGAAGAGCGCAACAAAGTAATTACCGTTGATGGTTATGTATATGCTCCAAGGCTCAATAAACGGAACTACATCCGTCAGGTTGAGGCGATACTACAAACCATAAACCCTTTGCCCGTTAAGCAGCAGGATTAGAAAAGAAGAAAGGAGGCCACTTAGGCCTCCTTTTTAATATGTTGAGATTTATTACGATCTACTCGCTTTCGCCTGTATCTTTTGAAAGGCCACTGCGTATTAACCCTCGGCTTGACGATTTTATAAAATTGAGAATCATGTCGCATTCTGGAGTCGATGGCATAGTGCTCTCAATCTCAGCAACAGCTTGCGATACGTTAAGGCCCTTGCCATACAAAATTTTGTATACTTGTTGAATTTGGGCAACCCTTTCTGCACTAAACTGACGTCGCCTTAAGCCCACAATGTTTAAGCCTACAAACGAAAGAGGGTCGCGCCCTGCCATAGCAAACGGAGGCACATCCTTGTTTACTTTTGATCCACCCTGTATCATTACATGTGAACCAATCCTTTCGAACTGATGCACAAGGCAACCACCCGAAAGGATAGCAAAGTCATCAATCTCGACCTCACCTGCGAGTTGTACCCCATTACCAAGTATTACGCTGTTGCCAACAATGCTATCATGAGCCACGTGTACGTAGGCCATAAGCAAACAGCTATTCCCTACCTTGGTTGTTCCGCGCGAGGCTGTACCACGGTTTACCGTAACGCACTCCCTTAGCACGGTGTTGTCGCCAATTTGGGCGGTGGTCACCTCTCCCTTAAATTTCAAATCTTGTGGTATGGCAGCAACAACTGCCCCTGGAAAAATTTTGCAATTTGCACCAATGCGAGCGCCATCCATAATGGTTGCGTTTGGTCCTATCCACGTACCATCGCCAATTACTACATCTTGAGCAATATAAGCAAATGGTTCTATTTTAACATCTTTCCCAATTTTTGCATCGGGATGTACGTATGCTTGCGATGAATTCATGCGCTATTTTTGTTTTACTATTTGGGCCAAAAGTTCACCCTCCATCACCAAGTTATCACCAACAAAGGCCTGGCCAAACATATTGGCAATACCTCTACGGATGGGCTCAAGGAGTTCCAGCCTAAAAACAATTGTATCGCCGGGTACCACCTTGCGTTTAAACTTCACCCTATCTATTTTCAAAAAGTAGGTTATGTAGTTCTCGGGGTCGGGAACTGTGTTCAGCACAAAAATTCCGCCTACCTGAGCCATTGCCTCAATTTGCAACACACCTGGCATAACCGGCTCCTCGGGGAAGTGCCCCACGAAAAAATCCTCATTCATGGTAACATTCTTGATCCCCACAACTGAATTCTCATCCATTTGCAGAATTTTATCCACCAAAAGGAATGGGGGCCTGTGTGGCAAGATGTTTCTGATTTGGTTGATGTCGTGTAAAGGCGGTTGGTTTATATCGATCTTTGGAATATTTGGTTTCATTGCCTCTTTACGAGCCATCTTTCTGATAATCTTGGCGAGCTCAGTATTGGCATGGTGGCCCGGGCGCTTGGCAATAATCTTTCCCTTAATACGGCGCCCCACCAGTGCCAAGTCGCCAACTATATCGAGCAACTTGTGGCGGGCAGGTTCGTTGTAAAAGCGCAGGTCAATGTTATTAAGTATTCCCTCGGGCTTAACATGAACGCGGGGTTTGTTAAACAAGTCAGCGATCCGATCAAGCTCCTCCTGGGGAACCTCATGCTCCATAATAACAATGGCATTCTGCAGGTCGCCGCCCTTAATTAAGTTGTTCTTAAGAAGAACTTCGAGCTCATGGAAGAATACAAAGGTACGGCAGGGTGCTACCTCTTGGGCAAAGTTATCGAGATTGATAAGCTGAGCATACTGATTGCCCAAAACCTTTGAGTTATAGTCAATCAGAACATCTATGCTAAAGGACTCATCGGGGTATGCAGCAATCTCTATTCCGCGCTCAGGGTCGGAATACACCAACTTTTCCTTAATTACATAAAATCCTCTTTCGGCCTCTTGGGTTTTAATGCCGGCTTTCTGTATCTCCTCAACAAAATATCGGGCGCTACCATCCATAATGGGCATTTCGGGTCCATCGACCTTTATGAAGGCGTTATCGATGCCAAGCCCCGACAGGGAGGCCAAAACATGCTCAACGGTGGTTACGCGAATGCCGTTTTGCTCAATTGTAGTGCCTCTAGAGGTGTCCACCACATTATCGGCAATGCCGTCGATGGTAGGTTCACCCTCAAGATCGGTTCGGACAAACACATACCCTGTATTTTCTGGCGCAGGACAAATCTCAAGCTTGATGTCGACCCCTGTGTGCAAGCCCTTGCCTGTAAATTTTATTGTATTGCTTAATGTAGTTTGTTTCTCAAGCATAGCGATGTTGGATTATTGAGTAAAATTGAAAAACCATCAAAAGTACTCAATTTTATTTTAAACTCACCTGACTTTTCTCAATCAATTGTTTAATCTTGTCCAGATCGCGCTTCATTTCGGGTAGCTGTTTAAACACCACAAACGAACGGCTAAACTTTCGCGATGGCACAGAAGGGCTTCCCATGTATGTCTCGTTTGGCTCTTTGATGCTATTGGATACACCGGCTTGGGCCGTAAGCTTAACACCATCGGCAATAAAAATATGACCCGAAATGCCAACCTGTCCGCCGAACATACAATTCTTTCCAATTTTGGTTGACCCTGCAATCCCAGCCTGAGCAGCAATTACTGTGTTCTCGCCAATTTCGGCATTGTGAGCTACCTGAATAAGATTATCGAGCTTTACACCTCTTCTGATGATGGTAGACCCCATGGTGGCCCTATCGATGGTGGTGTTGGCACCAATCTCAACATTATCTTCTATCACCACATTACCAATCTGGGGTATTTTCTGATACGATCCATCGGGCTGTGGGGCAAATCCAAACCCGTCGGCACCTATTACGGCGCCAGAGTGGATAATGCAATCGCGACCTATTGTACACTCGTTGTACACTTTGGCACCAGCATAAATGATGGAGTTATCGCCAATCACCACGTTATCGCCAATGTATACCTGTGGATGAACCTGCACGTTGCTACCTATTGTAACATTTTGGCCAATATAGCTGAACGCTCCAATAAAAACTTCCTTCCCCAGGGTGGCTGATTTTTCTACCACCGACTGCTTGTGAATTTTAGCCTTGGGCTTTTGCGATGCTGCCACCATGCTTAGCAGCTTGGCAAATGCCTCGTAAGCATCGGGTACTCGAATAAGCGTTGCCTCAACGGGCTGCTCAAGGGCATAGTCGGCGTTGATAAGTATGATGGACGACCGGGTTGTGTAAAGATATTTTGAATACTTAGGATTTGACATGAATGATAAGGCTCCGGGTGTTCCCTCCTCTATTTTTGCCACAGTGCTGACCTTAACGTCAGGAGATCCCTCAACCTTTCCGTTTAAGAACGCAGCAATGGCCTGTGCAGTAAATTCCATGATGTGTTAAATTAATTTTGTGGCAAAACTAACAATTTATATCGAAATTAGCTTAAGTCTATTTTGGATAGCATAGAAAATATTTGGTAATCTCCTTGGAAAGTATCTTTGCGTTAACCATATCGGAAGCCGATGCAATATCAACCAGCTGCCCATTGTTGTAAAGGATATTGATAGACTCCTCGGAAAGTCGGTATGCGTTATTGCTAACCGATCCAGTAAAAACAAAGTAGTCGCTGGTTTCGGTTAGCTCCGGGTGCTCATCAATAAAGTGCGATAATTGCGCACCAACCTCCTCGATGTTAAACTCGTTATTACGTAGCTCAACTTTAAATAGCTTCCTATGGGTAACCATGTTGGCCAGGGTCGACAGGGTAGGGTCGGGGTGTTCTTGCCAAAGCTTAGCGGCCACCATAATGTCGGAGTCGTCAATTTTCAGGTAATGATCAATAATCTCGGGGCTAAGGTCGCCTCCACCGATGCTACCTGTGGTTATTTGGTTTTTGAGGAAGAAGGCAAGCGCAGGGGTGCACCACAAATGATCTCCAGCAAAAGCAAGTTCCCTGGCCCTTTTCAGGAGCTGAGTTAACAGCTTCTCTGCCGAAACAACCGTTTTATGCAGATACACCTGCCAATACATTAACCTACGGGCAATGATAAATTTCTCGATGGAGTAAATTCCCTTTGCATCTACCACCAGGTTGTCGTCCACCACATTCAGCATCTTAATTATCCTATCGGAACCAATAGCCCCCTCGGTTACCCCAGAAAAAAAGCTGTCGCGCCTAAGGTAATCAAGCCTATCCACATCGAGCTGGCTAGACACAAGCTGATGTAGGAAGCTTTTGGAATAGGTCCCTTTGAATATCTCTATCGCCATCTCTAGCCTACCCTCCATCTGCTGGTTGAGCTTTTGCATTATGCCCCAGCCAATATCCTCATGGCTCACTCCCTGAATTAGGCTGTACTCCAGCGAGTGGGAGAATGGCCCATGCCCAACGTCATGAAGCAGAATGGCAGCCGATGCCGCCTCAGCCTCCTGATCGGTGATGCTATGCCCCTTGGCCCGAAGCACTCCAATGGCCAGCTCCATAAGATGCATTGCCCCCAAGGCATGCTGAAACCGGGAGTGGTTTGCACCGGGATACACCATGTAGGTAAGCCCTAGCTGCTTGATGTGCCTAAGCCTTTGGAAGTAGGGATGCTCAATGATATCGAATGCTAAGGGGTACGAAATGTTAATAAACCCATGCACCGGGTCGTTAACAATTTTCTTTTTATTGGTAGGGAGCATTGGCCATTACTTTTGGGGATTATAAGCGGGTAGATCATCTTGGTTCTTATTGTTGTGATTTACTGGCAATACGTTAGCAACAGAATAAAAAAACCAGCTTTCGCTGGTTGCAAAAATAGCTTATTTGTAGCGTCCTACAGCTCAACAAGGTTAAAATCGACCTTGCTAATTAGCGCCTTGTAGTCGTTGCCTGCAAAGTAAATATCCTCGTCGTCCTCTTCGTAGTACCAGTATATGCTAACCTTTTTCTCTTGTTGTGTAGTGAGAGCCTCAACTTTCTTCATGATATCAAAGAGGCGTTTTGATGAGCTGGTATTGAAATACTCGAGTTTAAAGAAAACCTTGGTCTCATCCTTTGGGTTCTGAGCATACTGATCGATCCAGCTCAAAATGGGGTGATAAAAGTCGATAACGTTCTCAGGGATTGACCGCCCCTCAATTCGTATCTCACCCCCATCTGCATTTAGCAGAACGTATGGTGAGGTCAGGGTTTCTTTGAGTTCTAATTTTTGCATATCAATTTTTTGATTAGCTACGCTCAAATTATTCTTCTATGCCTTAACGTCCTCGTCAAGGATAATGTAGTCGTCGCTATGGCCATTCCGAACAATAGCATCCCAATATCTATATGTAATAATAGCCTCACTACCGGTTTTCTTGCTCTTCACCTTCACCCTTTGGCTTTTTTGCCTCGCCATCTCCACCTCTTCGAACTGAAATGGAATGGATATTAAAGCATCCAAATCCTGACCCAGCATAAGGATTGATTCATCGTCCTCCTCGTATCGCCAAAGAATATCAACCGTATGGCCATTCTGAGCACAAGCATCGAGGTGCTTCATCATCTCGTTTATGTACTTGTTGGAGCTGCTATTGGTATACTCCAAAAAGAAGGTTACCTTGGTGGTATCGGCTGGCGTTTTTACGTATAGCTCAACCCAATCGACAAGTGGTTGCCAAAAGGAGAACACATCCTCGGTGATTGATCGGCCTTCAATTTCAAGAACACCATCCTCTGAGAAGTTTACGTAAGGGCAATCTGGTGTTTTATCGATAAGGATCCCCATAATTCTTGAATTTATTGTATGCTAAAGGTTTCATTACAAAACCTAACTCGCCTTAAAAGTAATCTTTTGGTTTTAAATAATCAAACTTAATGAAAAAAAGCGGGTGATAAAAAAATGCATGGCATCGTTGGGGTAGCTACCGAACTCCATAGCTTAACACCACCGACACCAACTCCTTTATCCTTAACACTTTAAATGTCGATGCGCTACCAATCCCAATGGCTGCAATAAGCATTGCATTTAACGCCCAATGCATAGGCAGGTTCAATGATAACAGGGTAAGCAAGGCGAACAGAATCCCAAAGGACATAAACCTTACCACAGAAGGCCAGGGCAACCTAAGGCTAAAGGTTCTAATGGTAACCAAACCTTGCATTATGGCTATGACTAAATGTGTTAGAAGGCTTGTAATTGCAGCCCCCAAGGCTCCGTATCGGGGTATGAAAATAAAGTTGAATACAATATTCACCACCCCGCCCGTAAGTGCAATAAGATTTAAATGCACAAGGCTTCCATTGGCCGTAAGCAGTGTTCCCAAGATGTACGATACCGACGAGAACACAAAACAACCCATAAGTATGGCAAAAATTAAGGCCGACTCTCCTGTTTTGCTCACATACAGCAAATCCATTATAGGCTGCCTATGAACAATGCATGCAGTTGCAAAAGTAATGGCAAAAACCATTAAAAGGCTTAACGAGAATTTTAGCAGCGGGCTAACAGGCTCACCCAAACGCAACATCCGCGAAAAAATTGGAAGCAACAGGGTGGAGAATAGGAATGGCACCATAACGCTGGCATCGAGCAGCCTAAAAGCCTGAGCGTATATACCCGCCTGGATATGCCCATTGGGCAATAACCGCTCAAGCATAACAGAGTCGACCCTATAATGGAACGACATCAACAGAACCAGAAAGGCGTAGGGATAGCTCTGCCTGGCAATGCTTATTAAAAAGGGCCTACTAAAACGAGGTGAAAACGAATCGACCTTACCCACCACCACAACAAGTGCAACTAGTGCGGTTAGCAGGTATGCTATGGTTTGCGCATAAATAAACCACTCGATGGAGAAGTGTTGGCGGAGGGGAGTCCAAAGCAAAACCCCACACAGAATGATCATAAGCACCCTGTCGGTTACCGACAAAAAGCTATCGGTACGGAATAGCTGTAAGCCGCTGATATTGCTCCGCAGGTAAAGAATAAAGCTCGATAAGAATTGGTTTATGGCAAGGAATAGGAGCATCCAAAGTTGCCTGCCGGTGTAGCCCAATAGCAGCGCTGCCCCAAAGCAAACCAGCATATAGAGTATGGCCATGATAAGCTTTATGCCCACCATGTTGGACAGGTACCTGGGTAAGATCTGTGGATTCTGACTTATCTCCCTGTTGTTGTAGCTAGTTAGCCCAAAGTCGAGGGTAATGTTTAGCAGGATAGAAAAGTTGAACAGGGCAAAGAAAAGGCCATACTCTCCGGCACCCACGATGTTCTGTACCGTTCTGTCGATACCAAAAATCCAAAGGGGCTTAACCAGTAGGTTAAGCGAAAGTAGCAGTATAAGGTTGGTGGCAAACTTACGTTTCACTATTTATAAACTTCCGTTTTACTTCATTAACAACACCGGTGCTTTGCAAGATTTACAGATATTTTACAAATCTAGCTAATGGTTTCGATAAAATTATGCTATTTTGTCTTCTGATAAAAATTACTCCATGCAGATTGCCATAAACACCCGCCTTTTACTAAAAGATAAGCTTGAGGGCATTGGCTGGTTCACCTTCGAAACTGTTAAAAGGATCGTTCTTAAGCATCCAGAGCATCACTATTTTTTTCTGTTCGACCGTGATCCTCATCCTGACTTTATATTTTCGGCCAACGTTACGCCCATTGTACTAAGGCCACAAGCTAGGCACCCCCTGCTGTGGTACTTATGGTTCGAGTTCTCAGTCCTTCGCTTTTTAAAAAAATATGATGTTGACCTACTTGTTTCACCCGATGGTTACATCCCCCTTAAAAGCAAAACACCCTCCCTATGCGTAATACACGACATCAACTTTAAGCACCACCCAGAGGGGATTCCCTTTTTAACACGTAGCTACTACAACCATTTCTTCCCTCGTTTTGCGCAACATGCAACCCATATCTTCACCGTGAGCAACTATTCGAAAAACGATATTGCCCAAAGCTTCAACATCCCTCTAAGCAAAATTAGCGTAGCACACAATGGAGCAAATGAGCTATACTCCCCTGTTGATAGCACCGAGGCACAGCTCGTCCGTAACGAAATAACATCGGGTAAGCCCTACTTTGTGTTCGTGGGGGCGCTAAATCCTCGAAAAAATGTGGCCAGGCTAATACATGCTTTCAACCTGTTTATTACCACTAGCCATATGGACTACAAGCTTGTGATTGTGGGCGAACCAATGTTTATGACCAGTGATATTAAAGAGGCCCTAAGCAATTTGAACAACCCCTCTGATGTGGTATTTACAGGAAGGCTACAGGTACAGAAATTGCGAAGAGTGCTAGGAAGCGCAGCTGCACTAGTTTACGTTCCGTACTTCGAGGGATTTGGAATTCCACTGGTGGAGGCCATGCGGTGCCATCTGCCCATAATAGCATCAAACAGAACATCTATCCCCGAAGTTGTGGGAGATGCCGCGCTACTAGTCGACCCGTTTGATACGCAAGCCATTGCGAACACAATGAGTATGGTGGCAAAGGACCCAGCGCTTCGCGAAGCGCTGGCCAAAAAATCGGCCAAAAGAAAGAACGACTTTTCATGGGATAACACGGCAACCAGCCTATACTCCGCCATGCAAAAGGTTTTAACTGAAAACACAAATCGTAATGCTAAAGGTTCGTTATAGCGATTTTACACTAGAGGTAGGATGCGATGAGGCCGGACGTGGCTGCCTTGCAGGGCCGGTTGTTGCAGCAGCTGTAATACTCCCTACAAGCTATTCACACCCCCTGCTCAACGATTCGAAACAGCTAACCCACAAGCAAAGAGAATTGCTTAGGGTAGAGATAGAGCAATCGGCAGTGGCACATTCGGTAGCCATGGTATCACCCCAAGAGATTGATAGGATAAACATACTAAATGCATCCATCAGGGCAATGCACATAGCTATTGATGGGCTAAATGTAACCCCAGAGTATATAGTAGTTGATGGTAATAGGTTTAAACCCTACAAGGCAATACCCCATAGCTGCATTGTTAAGGGTGACTCTTTGTATCTAAGCATTGCGGCCGCTTCAATACTAGCAAAAACCTATCGCGATGCGCTTATGGCTAAACTATCGGTTGAATACCCGCAGTACCTGTGGGAGAAAAACAAGGGCTACCCAACCTGCGAGCACCGACATGCTATTGAAATGTATGGAGCCAGCCCACACCACAGGCGAACATTCAGGCTTACCAATAGCCAGCTGCAAATTCCCAATCTATAATTAAAAAGTTATTGCTATACTTGCCTTTCAATTTAAACCGTTTGCCAGATTAAATATCGAACATTCAAACAATTTAACAAGTAAACCAAACCTTAACAATTTATTTCCGATGAAAAGATTCAAAGTTTTACTGCTTAGCATTCTACTCATTTCATCGTCGCTTGCAAAAGCAGATGAAGGGATGTGGCTACTCCCACTCCTACAGAAGTATAATATTGCCACCATGCAATCGATGGGGCTAGAGCTAAGCGCAGAGGAGCTGTACAGTATCAATAACACTAGCCTAAAGGACGCCATTGTAATTTTTGGCGGTGGCTGTACTGGCGAAATCATCTCCGACAAGGGCCTAATACTAACCAACCACCATTGCGGTTATGGCGCCATTCAGAGGCACAGTAGCACTGAGCACGACTACCTGAAGGATGGCTTTTGGGCCATGTCGATGGACGAGGAAATTGCCACACCAGGCCTGTCCGTAACATTCCTTGTTAAGATTGAAGACGTTACCGACGAGGTAACCAAACCAGTGAAATCAAAAATGACCGAAGAGGAACGCTCAAAGGCTATTGAAGATGCGGCAAGAGCCATTGAAGAAAAGGCTACCGAGGGCAATCACTACAGGGCCATGGTCCGCAGCTACTATGGTGGTAATAAGTACTACCTATTGGTTTACGAGCGCTTTACCGATGTTCGTATGGTGGGTGCACCCCCTTCGTCGATTGGCAAATTTGGAGCCGATACCGACAACTGGATGTGGCCTCGCCACACTGGCGACTTTGCCCTTTTCCGCGTGTATGCCGATAAGAATAATATGCCCGCCGATTACTCGCCCGACAACGTACCCTACCAACCAAAGCATCACCTACCCGTTTCTCTTGAAGGTGTAGAAAAAGGTGATTTTGCTATGATTATGGGTTATCCCGGAGGCACTACCCGCTACATGACTTCGTGGGAAGTTGATGAGGCCGAAAAGATAACCAACGCTCAGCGCTCGTTCATCAGGGGCATCCGTCAGGAAATTATCCTTGAGGACATGCTCGCCAGCGATGAGATTAGAATTAAATACTCATCAAAATACTCTGGCAGTACCAACTACTGGAAATTCTCCATTGGTCAGAACCAAGCGCTTAAGCGCCTAAAGGTGAAGGAAACCAAGCTGAAGGAGCAGGAAGAGTTTACCCAGTGGGTAAACGAAAAGCGCAAGCGCACCCAGGAGTACGGCGAGGCTCTCGATCTAATTAAAACCGCCATTGAGGAGCGCCATGATTACATGTATGCCAATATGTACATTAGCGAAACCCTACTGCGCGGCACCGAGCTTGTTTCGCTGGCAGGTAGGGCTAATGGCCTTTATGAATATCTAAAGGGCGATGAGGACAAAGGTTTGCAGAACAGGGTAGACCGTTTTAGGCAGTCGGCTACAGCGTTCTACAAAGACTACAATGCACCCACCGACAGGAAAGTTGCCAAGGCCATGTTTAAACTTTTTGCTCAGAAGGTGCAGCCAGAATTCCACCCCTCGGTTTTTGCAACCATCGAAAAGGATTACGCTGGCAACTTCGATAGGTTTATCGACGATATGTTCGACAATTCAATCTTTGCCGACTCGACCAAGCTGTGGAAAGCCCTTGAGAACCCAACAGCAGAAGTATTTGAAAACGATCCGGCTTTCGTTGCAACCCAATCGATAGGTGAGGTGACCAGCAGAATATGGAGCCAGCTTGATGAAATTAACAAGAAATTTGCCAAGGGGCACAGGCTATATGTTGCCGGAATTATGGAGATGAACGAAGGGCAACCCATGTACCCCGATGCGAACTTCACCATGAGGCTTACCTACGGCCAGGTGCAAGACTACTACCCACGCGATGCCGTTCACTACAACTACATCACCACCCTAAAGGGTGTTATGGAAAAAGAGGATCCGGACAACTGGGAGTTTGTAGTACCCGAGAAGCTCAAAGAGCTATACATGGCAGAAGACTATGGACCATACGCTATGGATAACGGCGAAATGCCAGTGGCATTTATTACCAATAACGATATTACTGGCGGCAACTCGGGTAGCCCAATCATCAATGGAAAGGGTCACCTCATTGGTTGCGCCTTCGATGGGAACTGGGAAGCAATGAGTGGTGATATTATATTTGAACCCGACTACCAGCGCTGTATTGGGGTTGATATCCGCTATGTGCTCTTCATCATCGACAAATACGCTGGCGCAAAGCACCTTGTAGATGAAATGACCCTTGTAAAATAGAATGAAGAACTAATACAGAAAAGCGGTTTGGAACTTTCCAAACCGCTTTTTTTACAACCAAGCTGCCTGTTGAAGAGATTTAAGGTTACAATGGAACCAAAATAGCCGCCCAGCAAATAGCCGCATGCATTATTCAAGCCTATGGTTTGAAATTTTAATCAAGAGTTGCAGTTTATAAAAAAAGTAATACATTTGTAATACAGATAGTAAAAATACACTTTGATCTACTAGGGCAATACATTCATTAGGGTTCAATACTAAAAGTACAGATTTAGACGTGGTACAAAAAGAGAATATCTTAGCGCATTTTGGTCCTTTAAGCTACGAAGAGATTGGTTTTCTACTCAATAGAATGTCGGCATTTGTCGACAAGCAGGGTCTGTCAATCACCACAAAGAAAAAGGTGTACTCGGCTATGGTAGAGAGCCTGGAGAATATTTACAAACATCAAGACATAATAAGTAGCAATACGGATCATCAGCCCCGCTTTACTCTTTATCTCGACGATAAGGAGTTTTCCCTTTTTGCCTCCAACAGCCTGCTTAGCCACAAGGTTCCAGCACTCCAAGAAAAATTAGACAAAGTAAACTCGCTCAACAAGGATGGCCTCAAGGAGCTGTACAAGCTCACCATCCTTAGCGGCGATGTATCACCCAAAGGAGGTGCTGGCCTTGGCTTAATAAACATTGCAAAAGTTTCTGAAAGCAAGATTATCTATAAGTTTGAAGGTATCAACAACGAGTACTCTTACTTCACGCTTAATGTTCATATCACTAGATAAACATCATCAATACAGGTGCATAATATGGAACCCTTGCATATAGAACCCACAGAGTTTACACCAAAGGTTCATTTCGATCCGGAGAATAGTATCTTTGAAATATCAGGTTTCTCAAGACCCGAAAATGTTATTGGGTTTTACAGGCCTATCCTTAAATGGCTGGAAGAGTACAACGATTTGGTTCTAAGCCAAAACACCGACTACAAAAAGATGCTCTTGACCCTTAACCTGAAGATGACCTACTTCAACTCTGCCTCATCAAAATTTCTTCTCGATATACTTCTTGAGTTCATGAAGTTTATGTCGAAGGGCAACGAAGTTGAGGTAAACTGGTACTACGAGGAGGGTGATGACGAAATTTTTGAGTCGGGCGAAGAGATATCAGATATGCTTGGATACAGCTTCAACTTTATACCATACATTCCCTAAAATTAACCCTGAAACCACAAACCGAAAGCCTCTGATATTTATCGGAGGCTTTCTTTATATATACAAGGTGCAACATACATCCACCCAAAGGAAACACCCGTTCGTCAAACGATTTAATCAATTCACCAAAAAGAAGGATGTGCAGCCTGGGCAAAATGTGATTTTTTGTACTCTTTTTACCTATATTTGAAAGCAAACATATGCATTAATGGAAACTTTGAAAATTGATGGTTCTAGCGTGTCGCCAAGGGTGTACTTCTCGGCAAAGGATCGCCTGCTTGAAATTAGCGGATACTCTAGGCCCGAAAATGCTCGCGATTTCTACAATCCCCTTATCAAGTGGATTGAGGAGCTTAAGGATTGGTATAAAAAGAACCAATCGGCTACCAGTGCTGAGCCTTTTGTTTTCAATTTCAAGTATATCTACTTCAATAGCTCTTCCGCAAAATTTATTTTCGACATAATCCTTCAGGTTAGCGAAATACAAAAGGCAGGGGTTCCGGTAAACGTATTCTGGTACTACGATGAGGACGATGATGAACTCCGCGAGGCGGGTGAAGAGCTATCAGAGATGGCCTACACCCCACTGCAATTTGTAGAGATTAGCCACTAGGGTTAAAACGTTTCCGCAAGCAGAAACCTAGTTTTTAACAGCACATGAACATAATTCGCTATAAAAAAAGGACCGAGATTCCTCCCGGCCCCTAACTCTTTATAGCTTGGGTTAAAACTTATAGTCAACCCCCAAAGCAATAACCCTATTGGTGCGATTGTAGGTTTCGCTGTAGGCTGGGGTTGCAGGTGCAACAGCAGCATAATCTTTGGTGTTGCTTTGGTAAAGGGTTGTCATAAAGCCAATGTTGATACCCAAGTTTTCGTTTACTAGGTACTTTCCGCCCAGCCCCACCGAATTCGTGTTAAGGCTGTAGCTCATATCGCTTTGATACTTCTCGTTTACCCCCGTTTTTGTATACAAGTATCCAGCGCTTGCAAATATTTTACCAGTTACCATGTACTCTAACCCAATGGCGGCTTCCCAGTAGTTATTGTCAATCACCTCACTATTCTCAACAAAAACTCCATTAATCTTCTTACCGTAGTTGGCCGACTTGTCGAAGTAGTAGTGGAATCCACCCAACAAGGAAAGCTTGTCGATGGGTTTGTAACCAACGCCAAGGGTAAGCATGGCAGGCATATCATTGGAAATTACTTCCCCATCGGGGAACATACCGGTTCCGTCTACCTTGGTTTCGGTTGTTAGCTCCATCTTGGTTTTAAATTCATACTTCACACCAAAGTTTAGCTTATCGGAAGCAACGATGCTAAGTCCAATAATTGGGGCGACTCCAGAACCTTTCTGAACAACATCAACCTCTGCATCGGCGGTCATCGCAGCATAAACGGGTTGACCGATTTGTGTGAAGAATGTGTTTGCTAGCATCATTCCTCCCGATGGGTTAACCACTGGATGTTGGGGATTAATCATAATATCACTAATGTTACCCTCGTAGGTATTCTTTGCTGTAACATACCTGGCACCACCAAAAACACCAATGGCATCGTTTATAGCATAGCTAATGCCCACTTGATACCCAAAGTAAGTTGAACTACCATTGAAAAACAGGTCCATACTGTAGGCTGTGGTAGGAACACCAAGCAATGTTACCATTCCAGGAATTTGCGAAACCATCGACTCAAATGAGGGCAACCCATTCTCGTACTCTGCTCCTCCACCACCACCAATTGGGTTAAATGCAAAGGAGAATACAAGCTTATTGGCCTTGTATGCAACGTAAGCACTAGGGAACAAGGGGACCTTAACAATTCCATCGTAATCGCTACTATTTAAAGTAGGAAAGGTGCTGGTTACGCTTCTTTTCTGATTAACAATCTGGTTACTTAACTACACATGTAGGCCATTCTCCAGCTGGACCAAACCTGCTGGGTTATAGTAAACACCCTCAATGCCAATAACAGCGTCAAGTGAAGGCATGCGGATAAAGCTAGCGCTTTGATTGGTATTTGTAACAAGTCCGCCTGCGAATAGAAAAGTTGGCATGCAAAGTGCAACTAATACACCTAATGATTTTATTTTCATGCTAATAATTTTTGGTAATACAATTTGATTTTAGGATGTGAAATATATGCATGCGCAATATAGACAATTGTTCAACGCGTTGTACTTCCTATGCTAACAATTTGATGAGTATGATACTATTCTAGTGTGTTACTGTTTGCTGCATTTGTTAAAATAGAAAAAACTAAGTAGATCGACTGCTAAAATATTTCGCTGGTTGCCAAACAGCTATAAAACTTACCAAAGGATTTTCAGCTAGCAAACAGATGCAATCAACCCGTTACAATGCACATTTATTCCTTTATACTTTAAACTATTGGTTCCAATTCATGTCAATAGAGTACTACTCATGCAAAACATTTTATATGATTATGAGACTATTCTTATCGATTGTATTAGTTTCCCTGTTGCAGGTAAATGCATTGGGGCAGAACGAAACGGGCTACCAATTTGAAACTGTTAAAAGGCTGGAAACAACGCCAGTAAAAGATCAGCAACGCACGGGTACGTGCTGGAGCTATGCCACCACCTCATTCCTTGAAACCGAGCTCATTCGGATGGGAAAGCCAGAGATCATCCTTTCGCCAATGTTCTTTGTACGTCATACCTACTCCGATAAAATTGAGAGGTACATTCGATTTCATGGCACCAACAATTTTGGCCAGGGTGGCCAAGCCCACAACGTGATGGACGTTATTGCTCGTCATGGGATGGTGCCTGAGAGCGTATACAGCGGCCTTAGCTACGGTGAGGAGCGTCACGTTCATTCCGAGCTAGAGAGCATACTAAAGGGAATGATTGATGCCGTTATAAAGAACCGTAACAGAAAACTTTCAACAGCATGGCAACCCGCTATCGAAGGGGTTTTAGACACCTACCTAGGCCAAACACCCGCAACATTTACGTTCAATGGGAAGGAGTATACCCCGGCTACATTTGCTAAGGAGATGGGTATTGATCCTGACAACTACATAGAGTTAACCTCATATAGCCATCATCCGTACTACGAAAAAATTGTTTTGGAAATTCCCGACAACTGGGCGCACAAGGGCTACTACAACCTACCTATTGATGAGCTAATGGAGGTGATGAACCACGCCATAGATAAGGGACACAGCGTATGTTGGGACGGTGATGTTAGCGAAAAAGGATTTGTACACAGCAAAGGGCTTGCTGTTATGCCTTTGGTAAAAGTTGAAGAGATGAAGGATAGCGAGCAGGCCAAATGGGCCGATGTACCTAGCGATAAGCTTATGGAGGAGATCTACAGCTTTAAGTCAGTTGTTCCGGAGATTGAGGTTACCCAAGAGCTGCGTCAAGAAACTTTCGACAACTACATCACTACCGATGACCACCTAATGCATATCATTGGCATTTCAAAAGATCAGAATGGGACTCCATACTACATAACCAAGAACTCTTGGGGTACGGGCAATGTTTACGAAGGATACTTGCACATGTCGGAGCAGTTTGTTCGCAAAAAAACTGTTGCCATCATGGTGCATAAAGATGCTTTACCCAAAGCAATAGCCAGGAAATTGGGTATAAAGCGCTAAGCATATAACCTGCATACTGCTAATGCAGTAGGTGAGTTGGTTTGCTTTTTCATGGTTTTTTTAGGTTTCCACAGCCGGTGTAATGCCGGCTGTGGTTTTTTATAGCACCAACAGGTTGCACCCCCTCACCTGGCTACCATCCATACGGCCAAGCACCTCAAAAGTATCATCATCAAATAACCTTCCCAAATCATCGGTTTGGATAAAAGAGCAGGAGTAGAGGTTTGCCAAGTCAATCACATTTATAGCACCGCTGCTGTTTTTAGGTAGTATGGTAAAAGGGTCGTAAGGATCGCGTACTAAAACCCTCATCCAAGGGGGCGTTTCAAAAATTCCGTCTCCTTTTGAGTAGGCTTGCGAAAGGAGCTCCGTCATACCGTACTCCGAGTGAATTTGTTGTACACCAAACGCTTCCGTTAGCAGCTTATGCATCTCGCTTCGGGTAAGCTCCTTGCCCCTCCCCTTCATTCCCCCGGTTTCCATAACTATGGTACTACCCAGCGATAGGTTGTACCTCGTTGCCAGCTCCAACAGGGCAAAGGTAACGCCTATAAGTATTGTGGGTTGCCTATCTCGTTCCACGCCAGCAATTATATCCACCAGCTTCTTGTGCTCGCTCAGGAAGAAACCACTCATGCTGCACCCGCTCTCTTTAATCAATCGCTGCACCATATATACTAACGAAGACCCCTCACGCTCCAGATACGATGGCAGTAGGGCAAGAATAGCATAGCCTGCTGGGTCTCCATAAAATCTTCTGAATCCTGCTAAAAAGCTTTGTTCGTATAATCTAAGGTAGCGAACCGGGTGCTTACTGGTTTCGGCTCCGGTGGTGCCACTACTTGTAAAAATTGCTTGGGGTAGGCTGTCGCCAACATATACATTGTGCGATTTAAAGAGAGCTATTGGTAGGTAGGGAATATGGTAAATACTTTGTACTTCGGATGGTTTAACCCTAAGTATGTTGAGGTATTCTTTGTATACGTCGTTGTGCTCGGCCTGAAACCGAAACACCTCCAGCGCCACCTGCTCAAAGTTTGCTCCTGTTACATCGAAAACTATATCGCTTAACCCACCATTCATGCTGCAAAGATATGGATAATTTGAACCCATTGGATTAAACGCGATATTGCCATGCTAGAAATAAAAAAACGGCTAGGAACCCTAGCCGTTGGATTGCTATACGAGTGAACTACTCCCTTACGGCCTTTATGCCTGGCAAGTCGCCATTCTCAAGATACTCTAAAAGCGCACCGCCACCGGTTGACACGTAGCTAACCTCATCGGCAAGGCCCAGTGAGTTAATGGCTGCAACCGAGTCGCCACCACCAACCAAGCTAAAAGCACCGTTAGCGGTTGCTCTAGCCATTGCTTTAGCCACCTGTTTGGTCCCTTCGGCAAACTTGGGCATCTCAAAAACACCCATTGGGCCATTCCAAAGTATGGTCTTTGAGGCTTCGATCACCTTTGAGAACTGTGCAACCGATTCCTGCGCAATATCAAGACCGAGCCAACCCTCGGGGATTTCATTCACCTTTACCACCTTTGAGCTCGCATCGTTGCTGAACGAATCGGCAATAACTGTATCAACAGGCAGCAGAATATTAACACCTTTCTGCTTCGCTTTAGCTAAAATGTCAAGAGCCATCTCGAGCTTATCATCCTCAACCATCGACGATCCGATGTTGCCCCCCTGGGCTTTTATAAAAGTGAACATCATACCACCACCAATTATCAGATTATCCACCTTGTCCATCAGGTTCTCAATGATGGTAATCTTTGTGCTTACCTTTGCTCCGCCCAGTACAGCGGTATAAGGCTTTTGTGGTTTATGCAATACTCTCTCCAGGCCGTTCAGCTCATTCTGAATAAGGTAGCCAAACATCTTATTTTGAGGGAAGAACTGAGCAATAATGGTAGTAGAAGCATGAGCACGGTGCGCTGTTCCAAAAGCATCGTTAACATACACATCGGCTAGGCTGGCCAGCTTGTGAGCAAATCCCTCATCGCCCTTCTCCTCCTCTTTGTAAAACCTGAGGTTTTCGAGCAGTAAAACTTCCCCTGGCTTAAGCATACTCGATAGCTTAGTGGCATCGGCCCCAATACAATCAGCAGCAAACTTAACCTCCATACCAAGGTGCTTGCTAAGCGTAGGCAGTATGTGCTTTAGCGAGAATTTCTCTTCAGGCCCCTCCTTTGGTCTTCCTAGGTGCGACATCAGGATAGCTGAACCTCCATCGCTCAAAATTTTCTTAATCGTGGGGAGTGCAGCCCTAATCCGGTTATCATCGGTTACGTTAAATGCTTTATCTAGGGGCACGTTAAAATCGACCCTAACAATAGCCCTTTTCCCAGCAAAGTTGTATGACTCAAAGTTTACCATGGCTTAATTAGATTTGTTGTTTTCAGCAGCAAAGATATGAAAATCTGCCGTGCGAAGGTTTTGATCTGCTGATATTTCTTCGCAATCGATTGGGGCAAAAGGGTGGAGACCAGCTTCTCAATTATTTACTTTTTACTACCTTTGAAATCTTTACACAACGCTAAATTTGACACAATGCAATTTAAGGATATAGTTGGGCAGCTAGCTGTTAAACAGAAGCTCATCAAGAGCGTAAGAGACGATAGGATTCCCCACGCACAGCTTTTTGTGGGACATGAAGGGACGGGCAAGCTAGCCCTGGCCATTGCTTATGCCCAATACATTGCTTGTACCGATAAAAAGGACGATGATTCATGTGGGGTATGCCCCTCATGCCATAAGTTTCAGAAGTTAATCCACCCCGACCTTCACTTCGTGTTTCCTGTAAACGAGAAGAAGAAGCCAGATGATAGCGATGATGACTCACCAAGCGGAAAGGGTAGCGATGCGCACATTCAGCTTTGGCGCGAAACCATACTCCAGTCGCCCTACATAAACGAATCGGAGTGGTACTCACTGCTCGGCCTCGAGAATAAAGTGGGAATAATCAGTACCAGCGAGGGCTCCGAGGTAATCAAGAAAATCAGCCTCAAGAGCTTTGAGGCCGAATACAAAACCATGATCATTTGGCTGCCTGAGCGGATGAACCAATACGCAGCCAACAAGCTCCTCAAGCTAATTGAGGAGCCCCCCGCCAAAACCGTTTTCTTGCTGGTTACAGAAAATCTGGAGAACATTATTGGTACCATTCGCTCACGTACCCAAATTATTAAGGTACCTCCCATCGCACGGGAAGATATTGCCACAGAATTGGTGAACAGGTATCAAATACCTGCGCCCAAAGCCCAAGATGTTAGCCGTGTGGCCAACGGCAATTTTAGGGTAGCATATTCACTTGCACATTCCGACGAAGCAAGCCCTCATTTCGAAATGCTAAAAGATTTGCTACGATCATGCTACTCCAACAATGTGCTTGCGCTACTTGAGTGGGTTGACAAGGTGGCCCGTTTAGGTCGTGAAAACCAGCGGGAACTAATTAGCTACTCCCTTAGGGTGATAAGAGAAAGCTTTATGATGAACCTTGGCCTTAATGACATTGCATACATTGCTGGTGAGGAGGAGAAGTTTAGCAAGAATTTTTCGCCTTACATTAACGGCAGCAATGTGGTACACATATACAACGAGCTGAATAAAACGATTGAACACATCATGCGGTATGGGAACGCACAAATTGTTCTCACCGATATGACCATGAAGCTAGTGAAACTGATTAACAAGAAGTAACAACGCCAAGGTTTTTCCGTTACAATCAAACCGGAGTCGGAAAAATCATCAAAATAGCTACCTTTGTAGCAAGCTAAACAACTAAACACTATGGGAAAGAGCATTTGCTCACGCGGCGTAATAGTAACAGAAAACGAGGGAAGCGAAAACTCCGTTTGCCAAAACGGAGGGTGCGCCAAGCTTAGCACATACGACTGGTTTAACGATATACCTACACCTCCAATAGATACTGATATAGTTGAGGTTCAGTTTAAGAATACCCGCAAAGCATTCTACCGAAATGCGAACAACCTGCCCCTTCGAAAAGGTGAAGTGGTAGCCGTTGAAGCCTCTCCCGGCCATGACATCGGAACAGTGTCTCTAACCGGTTGGCTAGTTAATAAGCAGATGGCGAAAATTGGGGTAAAACCAAACGATACAGAGCTGAAAAAGGTTTACCGCAAGGCAAAACCAGCCGATATTGAAAAGTGGCTCGAGGCCATCTCGCTGGAGCACAACACCATGATTAGAACCCGCCAGATTGTTAACAACCTAAATCTTAACATGAAGATTGGCGACGTGGAGTATCAAGGCGATAAAACAAAAGCTGTTTTTTACTACATTGCCGACGAGCGGGTCGATTTTAGAGAGCTGATTAAAATTCTTGCCGAAGAGTTTCAGATTCGGATTGAGATGCGCCAGATTGGTGCGCGCCAAGAGGCTGGCCGCATTGGTGGTATTGGCTCATGCGGTAGGGAGCTCTGCTGCTCATCGTGGATAAACAACTTTGTATCGGTTACTACCAACGCTGCTCGTGTTCAGGAGATATCGCTTAACCCACAAAAGCTAGCAGGACAATGTGGTAAGCTTAAGTGTTGCCTCAACTACGAGCTGGAGAGCTACATAGATGCCCGAAAAGACTTGCCCAAAACCAGCATCGTACTCGAGACCAAGGATGCATTATACTACCACCAGAAAACAGACATTTTTAAAAGGGTAATGTGGTATAGTAGCGACCCCAACTCTGCCCTCAATATGATCTCAGTCCCTGTTGATAGGGTTAAGGAAATTATTGCGCTCAATGGCAAGGGGGTTAAACCGCATAAGTTGGTAGAGTATATCGAACCAGCTGACGAAAAAGTACAATTTGGTTACGGCAGCGTAATTGAGGAGGATAGCTTAACCCGTTTCGACGAAAAGAAAAAACGCAAGCCAGCCAAGAAAAGACGCAATAAAATACGAAGGAGACCCAGCAATGAATAGAATCGTTTTTGCTGCTGCTGTTGGCATTTGGGCAATATTAACCCTTCCCTCTTGCTCCGAAAGGTCTGTATATAACAGCAACGTAGATATTCCAAAGGAGACCTGGAGCGCCGACAGTATCGCAACCTTTAGGGTAGATATTACAGATACCGCATCGGTGCACAACGTATACATCAACCTACGCAACACAACCAGCTACCCCAATAGCAACCTATACCTCTTTATTCAAACCACATCGCCAGCCGGGGCAACGCTTCGCGATACCATGGAGTGCATACTTGCCGACCAAAGAGGACGATGGCTTGGCAAGGGGTTTGGGGCACTACGCGATAACCAGATTCCCTACAAGCAGTACATCCGTTTCCCCGAACCCGGAATCTATGAGTTCTCTATTCAACAGGGAATGCGCACCCAGCGGCTAAAGGGTGTAGCATCAGTTGGTATACGAATAGAGAAAACCAAGCTGTAACGCATAAACCTTCCATTTATAATATTTCGCTACTTACCGTGGGAAAGAATAAGCTTAAAAAATTTGCCGAAAACGAGTCGTTCGAGAATCTTTTCCAACCCTCGTTCGATGATGTGTGGAGAAAAGATCATCCCATTAAAGGGAAGTGGAACACTGACTTTTTCAAAAACGATAATCCCATTGTTTTGGAGTTAGGCTGCGGCAAGGGCGAATACACCGTGAACCTAGCCAAGATGTACCCCAACAAAAACTTTATTGGGGTTGATATTAAGGGGGCTCGCCTTTGGACCGGGGCCAAAGATGCCACCGAGAAGCAAATGGGTAACGTTGCTTTTTTACGTACAAGAATTGAGAATATCGTTTCGTTTTTCGAGAAGGAAGAGGTAAGCGAGATTTGGATAACATTCCCCGACCCGCAACCTCGCCCTGCCAAGGCCAGAAAGCGACTATCGTCGAGCAGATTCCTTACCTACTACCAGCAGCTTGCCAAGCCCAATGCAATTATCCACCTAAAAACCGATAGCCAAGGGCTGCACGAATACACCAAGGCGCTGGTAGAGCAGAACAACCTTAAGGTGCATTTTTGCACCAACGACCTGTACAACTCTGGAATTGTGGACTCGATCCTGTCCATCAGAACATTTTACGAAAGCATGTTCCTTGAGCAAGGGAAACCCATTACCTACCTACGATTTGAGCTAAACACCCAAGCGCAGCTTCATGAACCAGTACTCGAGTAGCCAAAACTTTTTCGAACAGGTTTACGAAGTAACACGCCTTATTCCATATGGCCGGGTAACCAGCTACGGTGCCATTGCCCGATATCTAGGCTCACCCCAATCGTCGCGGATGGTTGGCTGGGCACTAAACTCAACCAAGAGTATACCCAATTGGGTTCCTGCCCACAGGGTGGTAAATCGCAACGGTTTGCTAACTGGTAAAGTTCATTTCCCGGGTAGCAACACCATGCAGGAGCTGCTGGAAAGCGAAGGCATTGTGGTTGAAGACAACAGGGTTAAAGATTTCGAAAAGATATTCTGGAATCCCCAGCTTGAGCTATAAATATAACCTACTACTTGATACTGAAACCTTTTAGCCATTTCTTTGTTTGATAATACAGAATGCCTAACTTTGCGGTTTATTTAAATTAATTAAAAAGAGTATGAACGTTTCAGAACAGTCTACACTAGATATCCTAAAGCAAATCAAGCACCCAGAGCTAGGACAAGATATAGTTAGCCTTGGCATGGTTTCCAACTTATCGCTAACCGAGAGTAGCATTGCTTTTACACTTAGCTTACTTAAGAGTAACGATCCATTTGCATCATCGGTAAGGAAAGCTTGCATCAAGATGCTTTCAGAGTCCTTTGCCGGAGTTTCTGTCAACATTGATATAAAAGCACCTGCAGCACAGCCCAAAGAATCGCCATATAAAACGCAAGCCTCGGTGAGCAAGGTGAAAAACATTATCGCAATTACATCGGGAAAAGGTGGCGTAGGAAAATCGACCATAGCAGTGAACCTAGCCGTTGCCATGGCCAAAACGGGTGCCTCCGTAGGGCTTATTGATGCCGATATATTTGGCCCATCCATCCCTAAGATGCTTGGCATGGAGGATTCAAAGCCCGAGGGTTTTAAGGAGGGCGATTTGGAGCTAATTAAACCCATTGAGAGCCATGGGGTAAAGCATCTTTCGGTAGGCTACTTTGTAAACCCCAACGATGCGCTGGTGTGGAGAGGTCCAATGGCAACCAACGCCCTTCGCCAGCTTATACACCAAGGGGCGTGGGGCGAGCTCGACTACCTTTTTATCGACACCCCACCTGGCACCAGCGACATACACCTTACCCTGGTTCAGGAGGTTGCCCTCACCGGGGTAGTTATTGTTAGCACCCCCCAGGACGTGGCACTTGCCGATGCCGTAAAGGGAATCAGCATGTTCACCGCGAAATCGATAAATGTTCCTGTGCTAGGGCTAGTTGAGAACATGGCATGGTTTACCCCCGAGGAGCTACCCAACCACCGCTACTATATCTTTGGTAAGGATGGATGCAAGAAGCTGGCCGATAGGATGCGCCTGCCGCTCTTAGGGCAGATTCCCATAGTGCAGAGTATTCGAGAGGGTGGCGATAATGGAACTCCCGCAGCCACTCAAGATGGCATACTTTCCGAAGCCTTTGGCAAGCTGGCAAAAAGCGTAATGGAGGAGGTAGCTCGCCGAAATGCAGAGATGCCACCAACAAAAAGAGTTGAAATAACACACAAATAGAGTATATTGAATTTAACACGAACAGAGATGAGTAAAGAGGAAATCAACAAAAAGGTTAGTGATGCAATTGAACTTGTACGCCCATTCCTGCAGAATGATGGAGGCGACATCTCATTGGTTGAGGTTACCGATGACCTAACCGTTAAGGTAGAGCTACGTGGGGCTTGCGGAAGCTGCCCGTACAGCCTAATGACGCTGAAAAATGGTGTTGAACAGGCTATACGTCGCGATGTGCCAGAAATTAAGGAGGTGGTTGCGGTAAACATGTAAGCTTTACGTAAAATTTCTTTTGCCTTAAAGCTCTGTACTATGCAGAGCTTTTTTGTTAAACCACATCTCACTGTGCTTTACCATAAGTCATAGGTCTATCGAAATAGCTGGCAGCAAGCGTAAAAGACAGGCAACTAGGCCGATAC